>MQUF01000005.1:0-242500 GCA_001914235.1 Desulfobulbaceae bacterium DB1 | reverse complement strand
AGCTCTTGTAGAACCTCCAGCACTTCTTTCGATATACCTTCTACGGCGCTACAATGTTCTCCTACCATCGAATAAATTCGATCCGAAGCTTCGGTAACATGCTTGAGCCCCGTTAAATTTTAGGCGCAGACCCACTCGACCAGTGAGCTATTACGCTATCTTTAAAGGGTTGCTGCTTCTAAGCCAACCTCCTGGTTGTCTGGGCAGTTCCACATCCTTTACCACTTAGCATGTATTTTGGGACCTTAGCTGTCGGTCTGGGCTGTTTCCCTTTCGACCACGGAACTTATCTCCCGTAGTCTGACTCCCGCATTTGAGCTTGACGGCATTCGGAGTTTGATTGGGGTTGGTAAGTCGGTAAGACCCCCTAGTCCAGTCAGTGCTCTACCTCCGTCAGTCATCGTGCGAGGCTATACCTAAATATATTTCGGAGAAAACCAGCTATCACCGAGTTTGATTAGCCTTTCACTCCTATCCACAGCTCATCAGAGCAGTTTTCAACCTACACCTGTTCGGGCCTCCACGAAGTGTTACCTTCGCTTCACCCTGGCCATGGATAGATCACCCGGTTTCGGGTCTACCCCATGCAACTATTCGCCCTGTTAAGACTCGCTTTCGCTACGGCTACACCTCTCGGCTTAACCTCGCTGCATAGGGTAACTCGTTGACTCATTATGCAAAAGGCACGCAGTCACACGGTCTTACGACATCGTGCTCCTACCGCTTGTAAGCAGACGGTTTCAGGTACTATTTCACTCGGGTCCCCCCGTACTTTTCACCTTTCCCTCACGGTACTGGTTCACTATCGGTCACTGATGAGTATTTAGCCTTGGAAGATGGTCCTCCCGGATTCCCACTAGGTTTCACGTGCCTCGTGGTACTCGGGGACACCCTAGGGTGATTTGAAATTTCGTATACCGGACTCTCACCGTCTATGGTCGGCCTTTCCATGCCGTTCTACTATCTCTCCTCAATCCCATGTCGGGGCCCCACAACCCCATGACACAAGTGCCATGGTTTGGGCTTTTCCGCGTTCGCTCGCCACTACTAACGGAATCTCAATTGATTTCTTCTCCTACAGGTACTTAGATGTTTCAGTTCCCTGCGTTCGCCTCATGAAGCTATGTATTCACTTCATAATACCTGAGCATAACCCCAGGTGGGTTTCCCCATTCGGATACCTCCGGATCAAAGCCTGTTAGCGGCTCCCCGAAGCTTTTCGCAGCTTTCCGCGTCCTTCATCGCCTATCAGTGCCAAGGCATCCACCGTCTGCCCTTAGTAGCTTGACCATAAATCCTAAACTATGATCAATTCTCTTAAAAACTCAGCTACTCTACAACTAATAATTAAAAAACCTATTCAATTGTCAAAGAACTAAACTACGACTATCAATTCATAATTGATAATTGCAAATTGATAATGATTCGGCTCTTTATCAATTTGCAATTATCAATTGCTTTATTTGGTGGAGGTGAACGGGATCGAACCGATGACCTCCTGCGTGCAAGGCAGGCGCTCTCCCAGCTGAGCTACACCCCCGATTAACGGGCCAACGTGCAAGCGTTTCAGCGTTCCAACGTTTAAACGTTGCTGCGTTTGAACGTTTGAGCGTTACCTGGTGGGCCTAACTGGACTTGAACCAGTGACCTCACGCTTATCAGGCGTGCGCTCTAACCGAAACTGAGCTATAGGCCCGTTCTCACAGACAGAAACCTCGCGGCTCCCCGCCTATATCAACTCCACTCCAAAGACCAAAAAACCGATCTCTCAAAACTGAATAGCAATTCTATATGGGCGTTGACCAAGCTCCTGATTTTACTCAGAGCTTCTTCCTTTAAAAGGAGGTGATCCAGCCCCAGGTTCCCCTAGGGCTACCTTGTTACGACTTCACCCCAATTACCAGCCATACCTTGGCAGCCTGCCCCCCGAAGGTTAGCTCAACCGCTTCTGGTACAACCGACTCTCGTGGTGTGACGGGCGGTGTGTACAAGGCCCGGGAACGTATTCACCGTGGCATGCTGATCCACGATTACTAGCGATTCCAACTTCACGCAGTCGAGTTGCAGACTGCGATCCGGACTGAGACAGGTTTTACGGGATTAGCTGACTTTCGCAAGCTCGCCGCCCTTTGTACCTGCCATTGTAGTACGTGTGTAGCCCTGGTCATAAAGGCCATGAGGACTTGACGTCATCCCCACCTTCCTCCGGTTTGACACCGGCAGTCCCTCTAGAGTGCCCAACTTAATGCTGGCAACTAAAGGCGAGGGTTGCGCTCGTTGCGGGACTTAACCCAACATCTCACGACACGAGCTGACGACAGCCATGCAGCACCTGTCTCCAAGCTCCTTCGGTTGAAGGCACTCTCCTGTTTCCAGAAGATTCTCGGGATGTCAAGACCAGGTAAGGTTCTTCGCGTTGCGTCGAATTAAACCACATGCTCCACCGCTTGTGCGGGCCCCCGTCAATTCCTTTGAGTTTTAATCTTGCGACCGTACTCCCCAGGCGGTACACTTAATGCGTTTGCTGCGACACTGGAGGGGTCAACACCCCCAACATCTAGTGTACATCGTTTACAGCTGTGGACTACCAGGGTATCTAATCCTGTTTGCTCCCCACGCTTTCGCGCATCAGCGTCAGTATTCGTCCAGAAAGTCGCCTTCGCCACCGGTATTCCTCCCGATATCTACGAATTTCACCTCTACACCGGGAATTCTACTTTCCCCTCCGATACTCAAGCGCTGCAGTATCAGATGCACTTCCACGGTTGAGCCGTGGACTTTCACATCTGACTTACAGCGCCGCCTACGCGCCCTTTACGCCCAGTAATTCCGAACAACGCTTGCACCCTCCGTATTACCGCGGCTGCTGGCACGGAGTTAGCCGGTGCTTCCTTTAGCGGTACCGTCAAATTGACGCACTATTCATACGTCAACGTTTCTTCCCACTTGACAGGGCTTTACGACCCGAAAGCCTTCATCACCCACGCGGCGTTGCTGCGTCAGGGTTGCCCCCATTGCGCAAAATTCCTCACTGCTGCCTCCCGTAGGAGTCTGGTCCGTGTTCCAGTTCCAGTGTGGCGGATCATCCTCTCAGACCCGCTAACCATCGTAGCCTAGGTGGGCTCTTACCCCGCCTACTAGCTAATGGTACGCAGACTCATCCTCACGCGACAGCCCGAAAGCTATCTTTCTTCTCCCTGCCTTGCGACAAAAAGAACTCATCCGGTATTAGCTGCGCTTTCGCACAGTTATTCCAGACATAAGGGTAGATTATCTACGCGTTACTCACCCGTGCGCCACTCTACTCGGAGTCCCGAAGGACTCCTTTCTCGTTCGACTTGCATGTGTTAAGCACGCCGCCAGCGTTCGTTCTGAGCCAGGATCAAACTCTCCAGTTTGATATCCTAGAGTCAGACTTACATCCGACTTTTGTTCTACTCAAATAATTAAACGTTGCTGTCTCTCTCAAGACAGCGAGGCCCATATAGTTTGCTATTCAGTTTTCAAAGATCGGCAAGGACTTACACCCTTTTAAACAGCCCCCTTTTTCGTGAGGCGATCCGCACATACTACCCAGATCACCGGAGACTGTCAACATCTTTTTTACTTCTTTTTTTCCCGACCCGCATCCGCTTGCGCTTGCCGGCCGCCGAAAGACCGACAAACTACTTGATGCCCCTCCCCTTGTCAATATTCTTTTTATTTTTATTTAAACAAAAAGGGCAATATATTGATATCACTCAAAAAAATCTACCATCCGCACTGCTAAGTCAACCTTTTCATACCGCGAACTATCAACGCCGCCATGCAGGCCGCGCCAAAACCATTATCAATATTGACCACCGCCATCCCCGGCGCGCAGCTGTTCAACATGCCGAGCAGAGCGGCAATACCGCCGAATCCGCTGCCATAGCCGACACTGGTCGGCACGGCGACAACAGGGATGTCGACCAGCCCGGCAACCACGCTCGGCAACGCCCCCTCCATACCCGCCACGACAATCAGCACCGAAGCGGCGGACAGCACATCCATCCGCGAATAGAGGCGGTGAATACCAGCCACTCCCACATCATAAACAGGGGTCACTGCGTAGCCGAGACTTTGCAGGGTAACCCTCGCCTCTTCGGCCACGGGAATATCGGATGTGCCCGCGGCAACGACCGCCACAAACAAATGTCCTTCACGCATCTCTTCTTTTCTCGCCACCAGCATGCGGGCTTCCTCATGATAAACGGCATCAGGGATGTCGCGGCAAACCTCAGCAGCCTTCTCGGCGCTGACCCGGGTCGCCATGACGGCACCGTCTCGCAAGAGCATTCCGGTAAAAATTTTTTTTATCTGCTCAGGGCTTTTATTTTCCCCGAACACAACTTCCGGGATGCCGGTCCGCAAGGGCCGATGGTGGTCAAGACAGGCAAAACCCAGATCTTCCGAATCCATCCGCTGTATGGCTACCAGGGCATCATCGACCGGACAGCGCCCCTCTTTCACCTGCTTCAGCAATTGCACAAGGGCTTTTTTTTCCATAGTTCAGACGATTTGCTCCACGCGGTTTCTTCCACCGTTTTTGGCCCGGTAAAGCGCGGCATCAGCCCGTCCGAGCAGCGCACTCCATGTCTCATCCTTTGCCTTGGTGCTGGCGGCCACACCGATACTGACCGTAACGTTCATTTGCACCTCTTCGCAGTGAAAGGTATAATTTTCTATCATCCGGCGCAGATCCTCCGCCAGGCCAACCGCGCCCTCCAGCGGTGTTTCCGGCAGGATAATCGCCATTTCCTCTCCGCCGTAACGGGCCACCACCGCCTGATCCACATCAAAACGGGCGATCATGTCCGTCGAACGGACGCGCTGCTGGAGAATTTCACCGATGCCGAGCAGCACCACATCTCCACAACCATGGCCATAGGCATCATTGACCTTTTTAAAAAAATCAATATCAATCATGATCACCGACAGATCGTGCTGATGCCGGATGGCCCGGTTGTGCTCCATGTGCAGAAACTGCTTCATGAAACGATGATTATAGAGCCCGGTCAATCCATCCGTCACCGCCATGTCTTCAAGTTCCTGATTCGCCGCCTGAAGCTCCGCCTCGACATTCTTGCGCCGCTCAATTTCCTGTTCCAGGTTATAAATAAGTTGCTGCTGCTTCTCCAGACTTGAGCGAATGGTCTCATTCGATTCCTGGGTCGCCCTGAACGATAAAGCCGTTTTTCTGGCAGTTAAAAAACAAATGGCCAAAGCCAGGAGGATGGCCAGTACCGCCACGACGACGAGAAGCAAACGACTCCAGGCAAAAGAGGAATGCATCGCGCTCTCCGCATCGGGCAATACGGTATTTTTCAGATATGCCTTCCAGCCGAAAAGAATTTCAAGAGTTTCACCATGCAGGCCCATCGTCTTTTCTTTCTGGGCCAGAAAATCCGACAGGGCTTTCCGGTATTTTTCATCCGCGTATTCTGTAATATCATGTAATCTCCCATCCAACAGGCTCAGAGTAACGAATGCCCTGTCCATCATTTTTTTTGCCGACTCACCCTGTCCTTCTACGACAAGCTGATCTGCCTTGGCAGCTATATCATGCAGTTCTTGATGCAAGGGTTCAACTGCTCGCAACATTTTTTGCAAAACCGGATCCAGGGTTTGCGCATGCGCATCCACCCAAGGAGAGAAACTGCATTTGCTGTATTCACCTGCCTCAAAAAATCTTTCCCCCTTCCTGACATTTGCCGCGAGCTGGTTAACGAATTTATAATGGATCAGCCGACGTTCCTGAATAATTTCATATACCGGCTTCAAAATGCCATCAGAAGAAACACAAGTTTCCATCATCTTTTTTTTTAACGGCAGCAAGCCCTTCAGCTCCTGATAAAACCGGCTGCCATGTTCAACAAAACGACCGACCTGCTCCGTGCCCCGCGACAGGGAAAAATTCGCGATACGATGGCCTCCGTCGACAAACTCCTGCCGCAGGCGTTCAACTTCCGCTTCAATGCGGCTTGCCTCTTTGGGCGACAGGTATATTTTGCCGGCAAGGCCGCCGGCCTCGATGATATTGAGCTGCGCCTCGCTTATCCGTTCAAACAAGTCGGCCAGGACGATCATGCCTTCCGCCGACCTTTCGTCGGCCCGCATCGCATTCCACATATGGAAAACAAGGAAGGAAAACAGCAGCAGGAGAAAAAAGAAAATGACTTTTTTGCGTATGGTCAAATCAAAAATAGACATTCAGGGAAACGCTCCATTCATTCATGCATCCTTTTATCTTGCACATATCGTAACCGGCATGATAGTTTGCTCCTTCAGCAAAAATGAAACAAATACCATACGAATCAATATATAGTACCCGAACTTGCCGCCCGCTTCGACAACAAAGCGTGACAAACTCGCAAAAAAAACCGTGTTTGCGGGCACAACCAAACCACATGACAGCTCTTTCCTTATAATATAAAGATACCCCCATGAACGATACATTTAGCCATCGCCCCCCCAGAAGCTGGACCAGAGTGTCCATCCGTGTCGCTGACGAGTTTTCCGACATTACCGCATCATTTCTTGCCGAACTGACCGGCGGCGGCGTCGAACAATCCATGATCCAGCCCGGGGCCGAGCCTTCCGCCTCAACCGTTACCGGGTACCTGGAAAATGATGCGGAGCTGGAGGTGAACAGAAAAAAAATCCTCCATTTCATCCAGCACCTGACCGGGGAAAAGCCTCAGGCGTCATTTGCGGAAATCATCGAGGAAGACTGGGGAAAAAACTGGAAAAAGCATTTCAAGCCGGTCCGCATCACAAACCGCATCACCATTAAGCCGACCTGGGAATCGTACCGGCCGGGAGAAGAAGAAATCATCATAGAAATAGATCCCGGCCTGGCCTTCGGCACCGGCCTGCACGCCAGCACCCGGCTTGCCCTCTCCCTCGTCGAAGCGGCCTTCGCCGAAACAAACAAACCGCAAACCGTGCTTGACGTGGGCACCGGCACGGGCATCCTGGCCATGGCGGCGGCCTTTCTCGGCGCGCCGCGGGTAACGGCAATTGACAATGACCCGGACGCCGTGGTCTGTGCCAGGGAAAACGTCAGCCAGAACAGACTTGACCATGCGGTCGGCGTCAGCGGCGCGGATCTCGAGGAATTCCCCGGCCCCTTTGATCTGGTGGTGGCCAATATCACAAGCGATGTCCTGACCCTGCTTGCCCCCATTCTCCATCGAATAATGGCCCCCGGCGGCAAGCTCGTACTGGCGGGAATCCTCGCCGGCGAACAGGCGCAGTCCATCAGGCAGACGTTCGGCACGCTCGGCCTTCGTCTCAAGCAGTCACCCATCGAGGGTGAATGGCAGGCATTTCTTTTTTCCTCCTGATATTTCCCTCATGCACCGATTTTTCATTGATCCTGAAGACACAAATAACAACCAGGCCATTCTCAGAGGGCGGGAGGCGCATCATTTATGCAAGGTGTTGCGCCTGCAAGCGGGAGCAGCCGTTGAACTGCTCGACGGCCGCGGCGCCGTTTACCAGGCAGAGGTGGCGCAGACCGGTCATGATGTGTTCCTGACCATTCTTTCCCGGGAAATCCACCAGCCGGATTCCCCAAGCCTGACCATTGCCCAAGGGCTGCTCAAGGGGCAAAAAATGGACTTTCTTGCCCAGAAGGCCAATGAGCTGGGGGTAACGGCATTTTTGCCCTTTTCCTCGGACCACTGCGCGGTAACGCCCCCCAAAGAGATGAAACGTTCCCGCTGGGAAAAAATCGTGCTGGAATCGTGCAAACAATGCGGCCGACCCGTTCCCCTCCAATTGGGAGAAGTCGTCCACTTCAACACGCTGCTTGCCGAATCAACGGGCTATGACAAAAAAATCATTCTGTGGGAAAAAGAAACCGAAAGCCGGCTGCACGACATCGGCCCACCGGCATCGTCATTGTCGGTCATCGCCCTGATCGGGCCGGAGGGAGGCTTCAGTAAAGAGGAGGTCAACCGGGCGGAACTGGCGGGCTTTCTCCCGGTGTCGCTCGGCAAGCGGACCCTGCGGGCGGAAACGGCAGCCTTGTCCGCCATGGCTGTCCTGCAATTTTTGGGGGGAAATTTATGAGGGCGGTGGTGCAGCTGGTCAAAAAGGCTGGGGTCATGGTGGAAGGCAAGACAGTGGGTGCCATCGGCCGCGGCCTGCTGGTCCTGCTCGGCGTCAGCCGGGAGGACACGGAGAAAGACGTTGATTATATGGTGGAAAAAATACTCCACCTGCGCATTTTTCCCGACCAGGAAGACAAGATGAACCTTTCGGTGGCCGACATCAAGGGCGAGATTCTGGCCGTGTCCCAGTTCACCCTGTTCGGTGACTGCCGGAAGGGCAGGCGTCCTTCCTATTCCCACGCCGCTCCCCCGCCACGGGCCAATGAACTGTATCTCGATTTTGTCGCCAAGATGGGACGACATCTGCCGGTGGCAACCGGCATCTTTCAGGCGATGATGGAGGTTGAACTGATCAACGACGGCCCGGTGACCCTGCTCATTGACTCAAACAAGGAGTTTTAACCGTCTCGCGAAAAAGCCGCTCGACAGCCGCACAGTCCGCGATAAGCCGCTGTTTTATCGTCCCGAAAATTTAGAGTCGGGATTTTTTACGAATCCATCATTTTTCAACTTCCGGATCTTCCGACCGCTGCAGGTTGCCTGTTTTGAGCCAGCATGTGCGGATCGCCTCCTTGATCTCCTCATCCTGGATGGTGCCGAGCAGCGCTTCAAATTCCCACCTTTTTGCCGCTGACGGAGGTTGGGCTACACGGGGAGGCTCGCTCCTGCCGGCAATTTCCTCTCCCAGCGTGCTGTCCAACTGAAAACGCAGGTCGACAAACCTGGCTTTTTTCAGCCGCTGATTCAATTTTTCCAGGAGCATGATCTTCAAGAACTGCAGCTGCTGCATCCAGACGGAATCCGAGACCCGCAGCCAAAGAATATCCTTGCGGATCAGGTGGGGCTGGGCATATTTCGCGATATCCGGGCCAACCAGTTCATCCCAGAAAAGGAAAACCTGGTTGAGCTCGACGCGCCCCTCCCATCCTTTTGCGGCAATCAGGGAACTCAGTAATGTGCGGATCGGTGTCGGCTTGCTCATTTCGCCTTCAACGATAATCAATCCTTGCCTGATTGAAAAGAACTCATTATATAAGGTACTCATTTTTACACAAACAGCATTATTTTAACGCAAAGCCGCTGAGATACGGAGTCACGGCCAAAGCCTGCCCGTGCCTGTGACGCCTTGGTTGCTTTGCGTTAACTATTTTAATATGAAGGAGAATGCTATGGGTTTTCGCTGCGGCATTGTCGGACTGCCCAATGTGGGCAAATCCACTATATTTAACGCCCTTACCTCGGCCGGCATCGAATCGGCCAACTACCCTTTCTGCACCATTGAACCCAATGTGGGCAAGGTGCCGGTGCCGGACGAGCGGCTCGACAAACTGGCGGAGTTGGCCAAGACCCGCGTCAAGGTCAATGCCCAGATGGAATTTGTCGATATTGCCGGACTGGTCAGCGGCGCCAGCAAGGGAGAGGGCCTCGGCAACCAGTTTCTCGGTCACATCCGCCAGGTTGACGCCATTGCCCATGTGGTCCGCTGTTTCGAGGACTCCAACATCGTCCATGTTGACGGCTCCATCGATCCGCTGCGCGACCGCGAGGTGATCAACATGGAACTCATCCTGGCCGACATGGAAACCGTGGGCCGGAGACTGGACAAGACCAGGTCCCAAGCCAAGTCCGGGGACAAGCTCTACAAGGCCCAGGCCGCCATTCTGGAAAAGCTGCAGGAACTGCTTGACAGCGGCAAACCGGCCCGGCTCCTGGAAACGGACGAAACCGGCAAATCCCTGCTCCGCGAACTCTGCCTGCTGACGGCAAAACCGGTGCTGTACGTGGCCAACGTCCGGGAAGAAGACATTGCCGCCGGCAACCAGTGGGTGGAAAAACTTAAGGAAAAGGCAAAGGAGGAAGGCTCGCTTGTTGTCCTTATATCCGGCGCCATCGAGGAGGAACTTTCCAACCTGTCCAAAGAGGAGCAGAAGGATTTTCTCGCCGACATGGGCATGGAGGAATCCGGCCTCAACCGGCTGATCCGGGCCGGCTACGATCTGCTCGGTCTGATCAACTACTTCACGGTGGGAGAAAAGGAAACCAGGGCCTGGACCATCCCCAAGAGCACCACCGCCCCCAAGGCGGCCGGCGTCATTCACACTGATTTTGAACGGGGCTTTATCCGGGCGGAAATCATCTCCTACGAAGATTACATCAAATGCGGCAGTGAAGCGGCGGCCAAGGAAAAAGGGCTCTGGCGGCTTGAGGGAAAAGAATACATTGTGCAGGATGGGGATTGCATCAATTTCCGTTTCAATGTTTAAATAAAAGGAATCGACCTCTATGCTGAAAACAAATGTCAAACAATTGGTGTGCCAATCGGTTCTCGGCGAGATCACCTCGCCGCTGGGCGGGGTCAACCCCTACCGCATCGACCCGGACGGCCGTTCCGATGTCTATCCCGGCGTGGGCGGCATCACCTATAACGTCCGCATCGGCGATCCTGCCTGCGGGCTCTTTGCCGACCATGTCGAACCGGGGGTCTCCATCTCCAACTTCACCCAGTTCCAGGGCCAGCCCGGTCCAAACCGGGCATTGAATCTCTTTTCCTGCGTCGGCAACACGGCGCGGGTGATCAGCGGCGAGGCCCAGGGCAAGACCGGCCGGGTCACCGGCAAACACGGCGGCATCGACCATGTGCTCGTTGACTTTGAACCGGAAATCCTGGAACAGCTCGTCATCGGCGACAAGATCCAGATCAAGGCCTTTGGCTGCGGGCTTTCCCTCACCGATTTCCCCGGCATAAAGGTCATGAACCTCGACCCGGCCCTGCCGGATGTCATGGGCCTGAAAAAACGCAAAGACGGCAGACTTGAAGTACCGGTAACCCATACGGTGCCGGCCAAGATCATGGGATCAGGCATCGGCCACTCCCACAGCAACTCCGGCGATTACGACATCCAGCTGTTCGACAAACCAACGGTGGCGGAGTATGGCCTGGCCGACCTGAAGCTGGGCGACATCGTCGCCATCATCGATGCCGACGCCACCTATGGCCGCATCTACAAGACCGGCGGCGTGGTGATCGGCATCATCGTTCATTCCGATTGCGTGCTTGCCGGTCACGGCCCCGGCGCCATGGTGGCCATGGCGTCAAAAGACGGGCTGATTGTTCCGAAGATATCCGCCACGGCTAACCTGGCACATTACTTTCAAAAACTTGCGAGTTGACAAAACTTATGACAGACAGACAACGACTGAAAGAAATCATTCTGGAAAAATCCTTCCGCAAAGGGAAATTCACCCTCACCTCGGGACGGGAGTCCGATTTTTATTTTGACGGCAAGCAGACCACCCTTTCCGCGGAAGGGGCCTACCTGTGCGGCAAACTCATCTTTGAACTGATCAGAAAGCATCCGGAAAAAATCGGGGCGGTGGGCGGCATGACCCTGGGCGCCGATCCGCTGGTAACGGCCGCGTCCATTGTCAGTTTTCTGGAACATGATCCGATCCCGGCCTTTATCGTCCGCAAGGAAGCCAAAGGGCACGGCACGAACCAGTATATTGAAGGCATCAAAAACATGCCGCAAGGGTGCCTGGTCACCCTGCTGGAGGATGTGGTAACCACCGGCGGCACCCTGCTCAAGGTCATTGACCGGGTCCAGGCCCAGGGATACACGGTGGCGCAGATCGTCACCGTGGTTGACCGGCAGGAAGGGGGAGCGGAAACTTTGGCGGCAAACGGCTACAAACTTGAGTCCGTATTCACCAAAGACGAACTGATGGCCGGGTGAGCAGTTATGAAATGCCGCAAATGCGACGGGGAACTCGAAGTCAAGCGCATGTGCCGCCGGGTGCGGCTGAAATGCAAATCATGCGGGCAGGAATACCAGGTGCATGAAGTGGCCTCCGAGCTTGACGAGAAAACCAGCGCCATCCTGGAGCAGTATACGTCGATTATTTATGATTGATTTGGGATTGCGGATATCGGATTGCGGATTGAGTTTAAAACAAATCCCCTGCCTTCAAATCCCCATTCAGCAATCCCAGACGATATGGAACAATAGGGGGCAGACCACTTTTACGCGAAATTCTTAAAACCGTGGTCTGCCCCATATTCTTCTCCGGTTACCGGAAACAAGCATCCGCGCAGGCACGATAGTCCCGTTTCGGAGACATGCCGGAAGGCACACTCCTGGCCATTCTTACACAAGCAGACATCTTCGTCTGACGACTTCCTGCAAAAGAAGTAGAAATAAATATGGTGCCCCCGAGATTGTACCGAGATTGTGGTAGCGAGATTGCGCAGACTGACTTTTCAAGACCCCACCTCAATTGATTTTCACCCTTGACGCCAATCATTTCTTACCATATCCTAAAAGCAGGCAATCAGACAGGAGGGTAGAAAATGATTTCAACGGTAACCACAAAAGGCCAAGTCACGATTCCGGTATCAATCAGAAACAAATATGGAATCCACCCGAACGACAGGGTTGATTTTCTCATGGAAGGGGACAGAATTATCCTGGTGCCGGTAAAGACACTCCGGGATTTTCGCGGTTCAGTGGCCGGCAGCGGAGCCCCTGACCAGGAACGGCAGGCCGCCAAGGAGGCGGTGGGCCGCCGCGCCATTGATGAGATGTCATGAAGGCGAAATTCCTCGATGCCAATGTCTTTATCCGCTATCTCACCAATGATGACCCAGCCAAGGCGGACAGGGTGGAAAAGCTCCTGGAGTCGGCTGCCGGCGGCAAAGAGCGGCTGCTGACCACCGAGCTGGTTCTCGCCGAGGTGGTCTGGGTTCTCGAATCGTTCTACAAACTGGAAAACAGCGCCATCGGGCCGATGATCAAGGCCATCCTCGCCACTCCGGGCATTGAGGTCATTAACGCCACCCTGGTGGAAAAGGCCATCGAATATTACATGGCTCAGAACATTGATTTCATCGACGGCTATATTGTGGCAACAATGCAGCGTCATCAGGTCAGCGAGATTTTTTCCTATGACAAAAAACATCTGACCAGGATAACGGCCATCCAGCGCAGAGAGCCGTAAAAAAAATCAAGAGACAGGTCTTGCAATATACGTTTCATGCGCACCTCCACGGTGATCATAAAAACCGGACATTTTATTTGCTCACTACCGCAATTGTTTTCCACCCTTGACGCCCATCATTTCTTGCCATAGCACATCACCTGTGGATGTTGTCAGCGAAACCAGCCTGCGTCCGCGCATGCGAGAACGGATACTGAAAGAGATTGTTGTCCTGTGAGACGCGACAGAGATCTCTTTGCTTGACATCCTGGAGGCAATTGAAAGCATTGAACGCTGTTGAACGGCATGGACAGCATCACCTTTGCCAACCAGACCAGCGCCGCGGATTTTGAAAATGGCGATTTCGGCATCACCCTCTTTGATGCGGTGTCGGCGGACCGGGTCCTGACCGGCACAGACGGGAATGATAACTCCACAGTAATAAGCGTGTACGTGGAGGACCACTGGGAAGGCCACTATGTTTTCAGTGGGAGCGTGAGCGGCGATCTAACAGACGACTATTTTCTCCCCAGTTATGATGAGTTCTATCTGACCGGTGATACCCCTCCCAATCTCAGTATCGACGGCGGGGCGGGCAACGACCTGCTCCATGGGTTGGCCGGCAGTGATTCCATTACCGGCGGTAGCGGTAATGATTTCATTGTCGGCGAGATAGAATGGGTCAATATTTTTTGCCGATCAATTCCGCAATCCAAAATCCCCAATCGAATCACCATTCCAGCTGGAAACTGTTGTCCAGGGCATTGACCTTGGCCAGCATGACGCTGATCCTGTCCCCCGGGCTCACCCGTGGTCCCTGATTGGCGGGCAGATCACCCTCAAGCAGGATATCGGTCAACAGCACCTGCACGCGGCGCGGCTGAATCTCCAGCACCAGGGCATCCATCCTGTTGCCCACCCCCACCTCGGTGGCCAGATACTTAAAGAGCCAGTAGCGATTGCGGAGCTGCCGCACCTGGTTGGCCCGCGCCTGGGCGGCAAGAATCGAAGCAGCCAGATCCCGGCAGTCGCCGAGGGTGTAGAGCGGCCCCTTGCCCTCCAGCACATGGGTTAACTGCTGCTGCATGACCAGATCAAGCATGCGCCGGATGGGAGATGTCACCGTGGTGTACTGGGCGGTGCCCACCCCGCTGTGCGGCTTCGGATCAATCGACAGCAATCCGCGGGCAAGATGACGTCGCTGCCGGAAATTGACAAAAAGATCCTTCTGGATTCCGGAACCGAGCCGCTGCCGCGGCGCTTCCTGACTCCGGTACAGGCCGGGTATCTGCCGATCGGCCAGATACTGGGCCGCCAGCATATTGGCCAGCACCATGAATTCGGCAACCAGGGTACGGGCCTGGGAATCAACGTCCTCGAGCCTCACCCGCACCCGGCCGTCTATTCCGATATTGATCACCACATCGGGAATGGGGATGATCAGAGCACCGTTGTCCAGCCGTTTTTTCTGCAGACTGTTCCCCAGGCCGTTTAAAAGCCGCAGTTCTTCATCATTGCCTTCGGCCAGCAGATCCTCCGCCTGCCGATAGGTGATACGCCGCTTGACCCGCACCACGCTGCGGACCAGTTTGAAATCCAGCACATCCCCCGCTCCGCTTAAATGAACAAGAAAACTAAGCGCCGGCCTGCTTCTGCCCTCAATCAGGCTGCATGCCCCTTCGGACAATGATTTCGGCAGCATGGGTATCTGCTGGTCCGGGAAATAAAGCGACGTCCCCCGTGCCCGGGCGGATTCACACAACACATCCCCCGGTCGGACAAATTCGCTGACATCGGAAATGTGAATCCCCACCAGATACCCATCCTCTTTTCTTTCCACATGCAGGGCATCATCAAAGTCCCTGGTGAATTCACCATCAATGGTAAGCAGGGGCAGATGACGGAAATCCCGGCGCTTTCCGTCGAGCAGGGACACCTCATCAGGCTCGGCCAGCAGATTGGCCCGGGACAGAACATCATCCGCAAAGACCACCGGCACCTCCTGCCGGAGCAGGGGGATATTTTCATCCGGTTGCCAGATACCCGCCTTGACCAGCAGGAAATAGGGATCATGGGGCCGGGAAAGTCCCCCTTTTTTCAGAAGATCACGGGCCAGATCAGCTTCCCGGGCCTCAGAGCCGTAGAGATAGAACTCCTTGATGATTTCCAGACACCTGTCCCGCTCCTGCCACTCAGGCGGCCGTTCCCCGGCCATGATTGCCTGGATCACCCGGCCTCCGATTTCCATCATCTCCTCATGGATCCGCTCTTTTTCCGCCCTTTCACGCAGCTGCTCAACCACCTCGGCGGAGTGAACCTGAATGGCATTGTCACGGAATTTAAAGAAAAAACGATCAGCGAAAACCGCCCGCAGAAAGGCGGCCGTCTGATCATCGCCGGCTTCACCGCCGAAACAGAGTTCCGTCAGGAAAAGAGGGCTGAAAGCCGAATTCTCCTCTTCAACCGCCAGGAGCCAGATTTCCTCAAGCCCGATATCCCGGGACAAAGCGGCTCGTCTGTCGGCGATTTCCTGCAACAAGCGCATGGTCTCCTCCCGGGTGAGGGTCAGGGGATGCCTGTCCCGCGACTCATGGAGCACCCTGGCCATGGGCATGTTCATTTCGCGGCCGTTCTGATTCATGATGCGCAGCCGCTTGTTCTGCTCCTGGAGCACCAGCGCGCAGAAAAACCGGCCCTGCTCAACATATTCTATGATTTTTCCCTGCAATGTGATATCACTCGCTGGATACGCTGATTCATTAAGCCGTCGTGCAAAAACAGTAACTACTCAGGTGTTTCGGTGAGAGACTGAAGACCATAGGGCTGACTGTACCGCATGACTGCATATTTAGTGACGCCTTTCCATCAGCCTTTCGCCGAAACACCTGGACAGTTACGGCCTCTTTTATCAAGAGTCTTCAGGCTACAGCATCATGAGCCTGAACAGTTCCATTATAACGACGCAGGCGGCATACAACCAAAACAGGAGACCTTAATGGATTTACCGGAAGAAAAGCAAGTTAAATCGGGTGTCGTTGCCCTGGTCGGTCCTCCCAATGTGGGGAAATCAACCCTGCTCAATGCGCTTCTCGGCCAGAAAATTTCCATTGTTTCCCCGAAACCACAAACCACAAGAAACAAAATTCTCGGCATTGTCAATGGTGATGACTTTCAAATCGTCATGATCGACACTCCCGGCATCCATGCGGCGCGCAGCCCCTTGAATCTGGAGATGGTGCGTATCGCGGTCGACAGCCTGGCCGAGGTGGATGTCATTGTTTTCATGATCGACACTTCCTTTCCCGTTCCGAGCAAAATCAGCGTGGCCGCCGACCACCTGAAAAACGTCGGGAAACCGGCAATTCTGCTCATCAACAAGGTCGACCTGGTGGAACCCCCGGCGCTGCTGCCGATTCTCGACGCCTACCGGAGCCTCTATCCTTTCAGTGCCATGATTCCCATCTCCGCCTTGAAACAGGACGGCACCGATCTCCTGCTGCGGGAACTGCTCCGATTGCTGCCCGAGGGGCCGCGTCTGTATCCGGAAGACATCCCCACCGACGCCACCGAACGATTCATTGCCGCGGAAATCATCCGGGAAAAGATCTTTCTCAACACCACCCAGGAAATCCCCTACTCCTGCGCCGTCATGGTTGACAGCTTCCGGGAGGAAGAAAAAAAAATCACCATCGATGCCACGATCTATGTGGAAAGAAAATCACAGAAAGGCATCATCATCGGCAAACAGGGTTCCATGCTGAAAAAGATCGGCCAGTCCGCTCGCCTTGAACTGCGGGACCTGCTCGGCATCAATGTGGTCTTGAAACTTTTTGTCAAAGTGCAGGAAGACTGGTCAAGGGATGAACGATTCTTGAAAGAGCTGGGATTCGGCGGCTAGAGAGTTGCCGGTTGACGGATTTGCGGAATTACGGAAAAAAATATCGTAACTGTCCAGGTAGGTAGGCTGAGGGCTCATAAAGGCTGAGGGCTGAGGGCTGAAGGCTGAAGAAACAAGGATCAGGATATGCCTGATCCGCTGCGCCAGGGGACGCGTCTGCAATTAGATCTCCCCTTTTGTCCGGAAAACACCGTTTTCCACAACCACCTCGTAAACAGGGCGGATCACGTCGCCGTAAGGGTCAAACTCCACCTCACCCATGAGGGTATGATATTTTCCGACAGGGAGCTGTTTCTTTAATTCCTGAACCGTCAAGGGATTGCAGCGCCTCAAGGCATCGGCCAGAATCGTCACCAGTTCATAGCCCCTTGCCGAGCGGGCGGAGGCCGGCCGTTTGAATTCCTTTTCCAGTCGGGCGGCAAAGGCCTGAAATTCCGGGCTGTCATTATCATCGCGGATGAAAGTGACGATCGACATGCTTTCCACCGCCTTGCCGCCGTAATCGAGCAATCCGGGGGCCTGGGCCCAGATCGTACTTACCAGCCTGCCGGAATAATCCCTTGCTTTCAATTTCCGGGCGGCGACACCGGTCATGCTCACCTCGGTAAGCAGGAGAACGGCGTCAGGCGCGGAGACAAGCAGTTCATCGGTTATTGCCTGCCAGTCAATACTTTGCTTGGAATCAAACCTTACCTCGACAATGGTCCCGTCAAAATGAGTTCTGAGCTGCTCGACGTAATCGGTGGCAAAGCCGGAATTGGCCATGTCCATCAGTACCGCCGCTGAACGGATGCCGTCGCGCTGGAAAAGAGCCGCTGTTTTTTTCCCGTAAAGAACACAGTCCACGGAAGTACGGAAAAAGAGATCATCCCTGCCGCTCAACTGATTGGTGGCGGTATAGCCGGTGAACAACAGGACATTTTGTGAGATTACAATGGGATAGGCTTTCAGGGTGTTTTCCGAAAAACCATGGCCGATGATCGCCACGACCCCTGCATCAATGAGGCCCTGGTCCGCCTTTCTGATTCCTTCATCACTGTTTTCATCATCCCGCACCAGCAGTTGCAGCTGCCTGCCGTTGATGCCGTTGCTTTCATTGACTTGCCGCACGGCAAGCATTGCCCCGTCGCGAATGTGCTCTCCGGCCATGCCGCCCCTGCCGCTCAGATTAATGGACAAGCCTATTTTAACAGGTTCGGCAGGGGGCGCATCGCAGGCGGCAAGCATGGAAACAAGCAAATTAAGCAACAATATCTTCCCGACGGATTGCAGTCGTATCCTGTCAAGCTTCATACCATTCCTCCCCGGCGGAATAAATACGCGATTACTGTACGGCAAGCACCTTTCCAGCAGATGAAAGGCGCTTGAAAATGCTATCACAGCACTCGTTGCCCGCACAAACATTTTTTGACAGTGCCGGGCCTTGTCGTTATAGTATGTCTTTTTTCGTCGACGTTTGATAAACTTGCCGAAAGGAACGATTCCAGCAAAAGAAATCCAGCAACTGTTGAACAATAATAAGGAAACAAACCATGAGCGAAGTCCGCGTCCGTTTTCCACCGAGCCCCACCGGTTATCTGCATATCGGCGGCGCCCGCACCGCTATCCTCAACTGGCTCTATGCCAGGAAGCATAACGGCAAATTGATCTTGCGCATTGAGGATACCGATGCCGAACGATCCACCAAGGAGTCCATCGACGGCATCCTGGATGGTCTGACCTGGCTCGGCATCGACTGGGACGAGGGCCCCTATTTCCAAACCGACTTCACATCCGACCACATCGCAGCGGCGCAGAAACTGCTCGCCGGCGACCAGGCCTACAAATGCTTCTGCGCCAAGGAAGATCTCGACGCTAAAAGGGAAGCCGCCATGGCCGCCAAACTGGAAGTGGGCTACGACGGCACCTGCAGGAACCTCACTCCGGAGCAGGTTGCGGAAAAAGAGGCGGCCGGTATTCCCTCTGTCATCCGTTTCAAGGTACCACGGCGCGACGGCATGGTCGGCTATGACGACAAGGTGCTGGGCCGCATTGAAAAGAAATATGCAGAGATAGAGGATTTCGTCATCGTCCGTTCCAACGGCAAGCCGCTTTACCTGCACTGCAATGTGGTGGATGATATCCGCGACCGGATTACCCATGTCATTCGCGGCCAGGATCACCTGACCAACACCCTGCGCCAGGTCCTTCTCTATGAGGCGCTGGGCGCTCCTTTGCCGATTTTTGCCCACATGCCGCTCACCCTGGATCTCAACAAGGCGAAAATCTCCAAAAGGAGCCACGGCGAGATCGTCGCCGTGCAGTATTACCGGGAAAAAGGGTTTATCCCCTGGGCGCTGGTCAACTTTCTGGTGCTGCTCGGCTGGTCGCCGGGCGATGACCGGGAGATATTCACCAAAGAAGAGCTGATCGAGGCCTTCAGCCTGGAACGGATCAACAAATCCCATGCCATCTTCAATTATCGCAAGGATGACCCGAAATTTTTCACCGACCCCAAGGCGATCAACATCAATGCCCACTATCTGCGCGCCATGCCGGTTGGGGAAATCGGGCTGATGGTCAAAAAAGAGCTGCAAGCAGCGGGCATATGGAATGACGCTTTTGACGGCGAACGGAAAGAGTGGTACCTGAAAACGGTTGACATGATCCGGGACCGTTTCCACACCCTGAAGGATTTCACCACCCTGGGCCGCGCCTATTTCGCCGACGACTTTGACATCGAGCCCCAGGCCCTGGAAAAAAACCTGCGCAAAACACCGCAACTGAAAGAGTGGCTGCCCATGCTGGCCGATCGCCTTGCCGCCCTGCCGGTATTCGACCATGACAGCGTGGAAGAGGCGGCCCGGAAGTTTGCCGAAGAGGTCGGAGTCAAACCAGGCATTCCGATTAACGGCGCCCGGGCTGCCATCACCGGTCTGGTCAAGGGGCCGAGCATGTTCGAACTTTTTGTCCACCTGGGCCGGGAGACGGTGGTGAAAAGACTGAAGGATGCGGGAAAATATTTTTGATGATTTCGTAAAAACTGAAAATCAACCACAGAGACCACGGAGCACGCAGAGGTAACATACTGTAATTTAAAATATTTTCTCTGCGCACTCTGTGCTCTCAGTGGTAAAAAAAGATTTTTTACGGACTCATCATTTTTAAATGCAGTCAACATCCGCAATCTCGAATCAAAAATTCGCCAAATCACATCTGGTGAGAGATGACCATGCATACTGAAAACAATAATCCGCCATCCGCAATCCACAATCCGAAATCAATGGATTTCATCCGGACCATCATTGCCGAGGATGTCGCAAGCAACAAACACGAGGGCCGGGTGACAACCCGTTTCCCGCCGGAACCGAACGGTTTTCTCCATATCGGCCACGCAAAATCCATCTGTCTCAACTTCGGCGTTGCCCTGGAAAACAACGGCGTCTGCCACATGCGCTTTGATGACACCAATCCCTCCAAGGAAGAGGCCGCCTATGTGGAAGCAATACAAAAAGACGTGCGCTGGCTCGGCTTTGACTGGGGCGACAAACTCTTTTTTGCCTCCGACTATTTTGATCGGCTCTACGACTATGCGGTGGAGCTGATCAAAATGGGCAGGGCCTATGTCTGCAGCCTGTCCGCCGAAGAGATGAGACAGCACCGGGGAACACTCACCGAACCGGGCAAGGACAGCCCTTATCGCAACCGGAGCGTGTCGGAAAATCTCGATCTTTTTGCCCGCATGCGGGCCGGAGAATTTGCCGACGGCACGCATGTGCTGCGGGCGAAAATCGATATGACTTCAGGGAACATCAATATGCGGGATCCGGTCATCTACCGCATCCTTCATGCCCATCATCACCGCACCGGCGACAAGTGGTGCATCTACCCCATGTACGATTACACCCATTGCCTGTCCGATGCCATCGAGGGGATCACCCACTCCCTCTGCACCCTGGAGTTCGAGGATCACCGTCCCCTCTACGACTGGGTGCTTGACACCCTGCAGACCCCCTGCCACCCCCGGCAGATCGAGTTCGCCAGACTCAACCTCACCTATACGGTGATGAGCAAGCGCAAACTGCTGCAGCTGGTCAATGAGAAATATGTCAGCGGCTGGGATGACCCGCGCATGCTGACCATCTCCGGACTCAGGCGTCGGGGCTACACCCCGGCCGCCATCCGTGCTTTTTGCGACACCATCGGTATGGCCAAGCGGGAAAGCCGGGTGGACATGGGTGTGCTGGAAAACGCCATCCGTGACGACTTGAACAACAATGCCCCCCGGGCCATGGCGGTGCTGCGTCCCTTGAAGGTAATCATCACCAATTATCCGGAAGACCGGGAAGAGGAACTTGAAATCGCCAATCATCCCCAGAATGAATCGATGGGCGGCAGAAAAATACCCTTCTGCCGGGAAATCCATATTGAACAGGATGATTTCATGGAAGAGCCGCCGAAAAAATTCTTCCGCCTGGCTCCTGGGCGGGAAGTACGGCTGCGTGCCGCCTATCTCATCACCTGCGACAAGGTCATCAAGGATGAAAGCGGCCTGGTGACGGAACTGCACTGCAGCTATGATCCCGCCAGCCGCGGCGGCTCGGCCCCGGACGGACGCAAGGTCAAGGGAACCCTGCACTGGGTGTCCGCCCGCCATGCCATCCCCGCCGAGGTGCGGATCTATGACCGCCTTTTCAATGTGGAAAATCCGGAAGAAGACAAGGAAAAGAATTTCAAGGATCATCTCAACCCGAACTCCCTGGAAATCCTGCCAAATGCCAAAATCGAACCGGGACTTGCCGGGGCAACAGCCGATGAACGCTTTCAGTTTGAAAGAATGGGCTATTTCTGCCTCGACCCGGTTGACTCCCTGCCCGGGAAAAAGGTGTTCAACCGCATCGTCACCCTGCGCGACAGCTGGGAGAAGATGGCGACCAAGCGCGAATGACGCCTTGACTCCTTCTTATTGCGATTATACAATCTTTCCAGGCATGGCGGGGTATCCTTCATAGGCGAAGACAAAACCCCGCTATTTACCGGGAAAGCGCAAAAAAGCGGTTAGAAAAAAAGAATTTCTCACATCATGGAGCAAAAGAATGAAATGGAAAGACCTGACCATCGGTAAAAAAATTGTAATCGGTTATTCCGTCATTCTTCTGCTTCTCGTCGTCTTCGGAATTCTCAACTACTTCGGTGTCGGCCGTCTGGTTCTTGATGCCGACAACCTCATTGACGGCAATTACCTGACCAACACACTGATCCAGAAAGAGGTTGATCATCTCAACTGGGTGGCCAAGGTCGGCGCCCTGCTCAATGACGCGGAAATCACGACCCTTGACGTGGAAACGGACGACCATAAATGCGACCTCGGCAAATGGCTTTACGGCGAGGAGCGCAAAGAGGCGGAAAGAATGATCCCCGGCCTTGCCCCTCTTTTCAAGAATCTTGAAAAACCCCACTATCTCCTGCATGAATCCGCCGTGCAAATAGGAAAGGTCTTTCGCCAGGCTGACGTCACCCTGCCGGTGCGGATCATCGAGGTTGAGGCGGCCCATCATGCCTGGGCCAACCGTATCAGCGCGGGCATCATTACAGGCAGTACCGTCCTGGACAATGTACAAACCGACCCGAGCCAGTGCCTGCTGGGCAAATTCATGGCTTCCTCCCAGGGAAAAAGCGCTTATGAAAACGGCGGTGACGACTTCAGGAAGGCCTGGGACTCCATCGCTGTTTCCCATAATGTCATGCATGGATCAGCCGCCCATATCAAGGACGCCCTGGCGGCTGGTGATGTGGCTGCCGCCGGCCGGATATTCCATGAGGAGACCTTGCCCAACCTGCATATCACGATCCGGAAACTGCAGGAACTGCGCAGCGAGGCGGAGCATGCCCTGCAGGGGATGGAAGAGGCGAACGACGTCTTTGCCTACCAGACCACCCCTGCCCTGAAAAAAGTACAGGCCCTGTTGAAAGACATCCAAACGGAAACCCAAAAAAATATCATGACCGACAAGGAGTTGCTGGCTGCCGCGAGATACATCCAGCTCCAAGGAATCATCCTTGGCGCGGCAACCCTGCTGGTCGGCATTCTCATCGCCTTTTTCACCTCCCGCGCACTGATCAACCTGCTTACCTCCATGGTCAGCCAACTGGCCCAAAGCGCCGGCGAAGTTGATGCCGCCTCGAACCAGATCGCCGGGGCAAGCCACGGTCTGGCCGAAGGGACATCGGAACAGGCGGCCACCCTGGAAGAAACATCCTCATCGCTTGAGGAGATGTCCTCCCTCACCCGGCAGAACGCGGACAACACCAGACAGGCGGACGCACTCATGCGGGAAACCGGCGCAGCCATCAAGACCGCGGATGATTCCATGAAAAAACTGACTCTTTCCATGGAAGAAATTTCCACGGCCAGCGCCGAAACCCAGAAAATCGTCAAAACCATTGACGAAATCGCCTTCCAGACCAACCTGCTGGCCCTGAATGCGGCGGTGGAGGCGGCCCGGGCCGGTCAGGCGGGAGCGGGCTTTGCCGTGGTGGCCGATGAGGTGCGAAGCCTTGCCATGCGGGCAGCGGCCTCGGCCAAGGACACCTCCCGGCTTATTGATGCAACGGTGACAAAGGTGAGCAATGGCGAAACGCTGCTGCAGGAAACAACTGAAGCCTTCGGCGTCGCCGCCGGATCCTCGCAAAAGGTGAGTAATCTGATCAGCGAGATCGCCACCGCCTCCGCCGAGCAGGCACAGGGCATCGAGCAGGTCAACAAGGCGGTCAACGAAATCGACAAAGTGACCCAGTCCAATGCCGGAGTGGCCGAGCAGGCGGCCTCTGCCGCCGAGGAGCTCTCCTCCCAGGCGGCGGCCCTGAACGAGGTGGTGTCTGACCTGGAAAGGATGGTCAGCGGCGCAAAAGAAAAAACAACACCCGCGAAACCGACGCCGATCCGGCAAACTCCATCCCGCAAACGGGAAGACTTGCCCGTGGAGGACAAGAAAATCAAACAGCTGCCTGCGACCAAGGCAGCCGCCGGCCCTGTCCGAAAAACGGCTCACGGCAAATCACCGGAACACGTCATCCCTTTTGACGAGGACGATTTCCGGGATTTTTGATTCCGGAAACGAAGAGGCAAAAGAACGAAGGGCGAAGCCGACCCCTCAAGCAGCATCCATCTGATCATCCATGCGAGTCTCCGCCATGCAGCATAAAAGCCATCTGCTGATTATCGATGATGATGAATACATACGTGATGTCACCCAACAGATATTCACCTATCATGGATATAATGTCTCCCTTGCCGATTGCGGCGCCGAGGCTGTTGCGTTTGTTGGGACCCATAAACCGGATATCGCCCTCATTGATGTCAATCTGCCGGACACATGGGGAACTGAACTGATCCGTGATTTAAAGAAAATCCACCCCGAACTCCTCTGTATTGTCATGACGGGAGATCCCTCCGTGGATTCCGCGCTTGATGCCCTGCATCACGGCGCGGAAGCTTTTTTCCAGAAACCGCTGAAAATGGAAGAAGTACTTGCCAAGCTGCAAACAATCGTCGAAAAGAAAAATCTCCAGGATGAAATCAACCGCCTCAATGAGCTCCCGAGAATCATCCTTGACGCCATTCACGAATCCATCATCATTATCGATCCCCACGATTATACCATCGTCAGCGCCAACAAGGCCTTTTTACAGGAAACCGGTCTGGGCGAAAATGAGATAATCGGCAAGACCTGCTTTGCAATAATACATCATCGCAGCACCCCTTGTAATGAACCAAATGATATCTGCCCGTTGGCTGAGGCAGTCCGGACCGGCAATCACGCGACATCCGAACATATTCATTTCGACAAACACGGCAAGAGTTCCTATGTGGAGGTGGCCATTTCGCCGGTAAAGGACAAATCAGGGAAAGTGGTGCGCGCCGTTCATACAATGCGGGATATCACGGCCAGAAAAGAACTTGAAATTTCCCTTCACCATGAACGGAAGCTCTTACAGGAGGCCAACAGCAGGCTGAAAAAGGCAATTTCCGAACTGAAACAAACCCAGTCCCAGATCGTCCAGCAGGAAAAAATGGCCTCCATCGGGCAACTGGCCGCGGGAGTTGCCCATGAAATAAACAATCCCATGGGTTTTATCACCAGCAATCTTTCCTCGCTTGCCAAATATATGAGCAAAATCAACGAGTTCGTCAACATCCAGGACAGACTCCTTGCTGATCTGACCAGGGGAAAGGATATCCCGGAGCTGCAGGATGAAAGAAAAAAAATGAAAATTGATTTTCTTCTTGCCGATATTCCTGCTTTAATTGAAGAATCCCTGGACGGCGCCAAACGGGTCAAGATTATTGTGCAAAACCTGAAAAGTTTTTCCCGGCTGGACAGCAATGAACTATCGGAAATCAATATCAACGACTGCATTGATATCACCTTGAACATTGTCAACAATGAGCTGAAATACAAGGCTACCGTAACCAAGGATTACGCAGACCTGCCGCTGATCAGGGGCTCGGCGCAACAACTCAACCAGGTTTTTATGAATATCCTGATCAATGCGGGCCAGGCCATTGAAAAAAGCGGAAAGATACGCATCAGAACATGGCATGAAAAAGACGCTGTGCTGGTTTCAATCGCCGATACAGGCTGCGGCATTGCCCAAAAGGACCTGCAGCGTATCTTTGAACCGTTTTTCACCACCAAGGAGGCGGGGAAGGGCACGGGCCTGGGAATGAGCATTACCTACGATATCATAAAGAAACACCATGGAAACATAAGCGTGGAAAGTGAAGTCGGCAAGGGAACAACCTTTACCATCAGGCTCCCGCCGGCAAAGGATTCGGAAAAAATACGCAATGAATTTTGAGAAGCTGATAAGTCAGACGGATGACCTCCCCACCCTTCCCATGGTTGCCGCCCGCATCAACCAGGAGATGCACAACGAGGCGTTGACGGCAAAACTGCTGGGGGAAATCATCATCGAGGACACGGCACTGGCGGCCAAGGTATTACGCCTTGCCAATTCAGCCTTCTACGGTCTGCAAAAAAAGGTAACTACCCTTAATAAGGCGGCCATGGTTCTCGGCTTCAACACAGTAAAAAACCTTGCCATGAGCGTCTCCATTTACGCACTGTACAAAAAAAAGAACGATTCGCTCATCGATTTTGAAGGATTATGGCAGCACAGCCTTGGTTGCGCGGTTGCGGCCAAAATGCTCATCGAAAACATTGACGTAAAACTTGCCGATGAAGCCTTTCTCTTCGGCATCCTGCATGACATCGGCAAAATCATCATCATTAACGCCGCGCCGCGGGAATATGAAAAAATTCTCCAGCTCATGGATGAGCAGAGCATCCCGGAGAATGAAGCCGAGTTACAGGTGATCGGCACAACACACCAGAAACTCGGCGTCTTGCTGATGGACCACTGGAAATTTCCGGATACAATCATCCAGGCCGTAAAATACCATCATGAACCAGATCTGAAGAAAAAGAAGCTTGACCCGCATCTGAAAGATCTCATCGCCGCCCTTTTTCTCGCCAATCAACTGGCCAAGGCCCTTTCCCTGGGAAAGAGCACAAACCCCGTGCGGGAAGAAATCCCCAAGGTGATATGGGAATCTCTGAACATCAGCCGTGATAAACTCAGGAACATGTCCATGGCAATCAAAAAAAATTACTCCATCCTGCTGGAGGGATGGAACATGGAAGCAACAGATGGCGGCTGAAAAACCGATCAAAATTCTCTGCGTTGACGACGAAGCCAATGTCCTGCGCTCGCTCAAACGGCTGTTCATTGACGAGAATTACGAAATACTGACCGCGGTTACGGGTGAGGAGGGGCTTGAACTGCTGAAAAAAGAACCCTCCATCCAACTTATTCTCTCTGATTACCGCATGCCCGGCATGAACGGGGTCGAGTTTCTGAAAGAGGTCTGTGAAAAATGGCCGAAAATAATCCGCATCATTCTTTCCGGCTATGCGGACACCGCATCCATTGTTTCCGCCATCAATGAGGGGCAGGTCTATAAATTCATCCCGAAACCCTGGAATGACGATGAACTGAAGGTAACCATCGAAAAGGCGCTGGAGGTCTATTTTCTCAACCGGCAGAATGAAATACTGACCCGGGAGCTGCAGGATACGAATGAGGAACTTTCCCAGATCAACCTGAACCTGGAAAAGATTGTCCAGGAAAGAACCGATGACATACTTTTTCAAAACAAAGTGCTGGAGTTTGCCCAGAATGTCTTGCATTCATTGCCCGCCGCGGTACTGGGCGTCGACCCCGATGGTCTCATTGTCCAAAGCAACAGAATTTCCGATGAACTTTTCGGCAACAACGGACAATCATTGATAGGAAAACAAATGACTTCATCCTTGCCGGAAAATGTCCGTGTTTTCATTCATTCCATCACGGCGGCAGGCCCCATATCAGATCGTTTTGTAATAAACGGCCGGCTCTACCTTGTCAATGGCGTGGAGATAAAAGCTACAACGGGACAACGGGGGAAAATTGCCCTGCTGGTCCCGTCGGAAGAGAGTCCGGCATCCCGGTCTCTTCCATGAAACAGGCAAAAACGCTCCTGAATATTTTACCGAACCGTTTTCGTCTGTATTTTTGAGATCAATCCGTACCGGAGTTCGCATATGAGTGCACGAACCACCCATACCATCCTTTTTGTTGATGACGAAAAAAGCATTCTCAAGGCACTGAGCCGCATTTTCTTTGATGAAGAATACCACATCATCACAGCGGAAAGCGGCAAGGAAGCCTTGAATCTCCTGTGGGCGGGAGAAAAACCGACGGTTATCGTTTCCGACCAGCGAATGCCGGGAATGAGCGGCGCGGAATTTCTGGCACAAGCAAAAAAAATTCTACCGGACTCCATCCGCATGGTGCTGACCGGTTATGCGGATATCAACGCCGCAGTCGACGCCGTCAACCTGGGCGAGGTCTATCGTTATATCTCGAAACCCTGGAACGATGACGACCTGAAACTCACCATCAAAAACGCAATTTCCCGGTTCGAGCTGGCCGAGCAAAATCGGCTGCTTTCTCTTGAACTGGAAAAAAAGAACAAGGATCTGGCTGAACTGAATGCCGCCCTTGAACGCAAGGTTGAGGAAAGAACCATCGAACTGCGAAAACTGGTTCGGACACTGGAAGCCCGAGACCGGATACAGCAATATCTGCAGCAGATTCATCCCCTGGATGAGCTGCTGCAGACCATTCTCCCTATTATCGTGGAAGCGGTCGGGGTCGATGGGGCCGCCTTTATCCCGCTGGACAACGAAACCTCCGTCGGCCTTTCTTCCACCGCATCCCATGGGTTTGAAAAAAACACCCTTTCGGACACAAAGCAATCGCTTGAGGCGGCCATCCGTCAGGTGATCGACATCGGCGCACCGACAATCCTGGCGAATGATGCGGACAGGGGGTTTGCCGTGGTTCCCGTTTCCCGGCGGAACAAAATATTCGGAGTCCTGGTTATCCAAAAGAAAAGTGCCCTCCTCGACGAACAGGATCTGCAGGCCCTTGCGGGTTTTGCCGGACAGGCAGCCATCGGCATCCATGATTGTCGATTCCAGGAAAATTTCGTCACTATTGAAACATCGCTTGATGAAGTTTTATCGGCATTGTGACGATGAAGCTCTTTCTATTTCCCGACAGATCGAATTCCTTTTGGGCATGACGTGAAAAATTCAAAGATAAAATCCTTTGATTCCCTGGAAGACTCCTATCTGCAAGCATTGGAGCAAACGGAACTTCCGGAAAAAGAAGGAGTCAAGCCCGGCGGCGATTCTTCCGTGGAGCGAATCCGGATGGACGCGGGAACGGACCTGCTCTCCTCTCCGGAAAACCCATTCCGAAACATCAAGGGATGGCAGGGCAAGCAACTGTTTCTTTCCGCGGATCACATGACCCTGACGCTTATGATCAATGAAGGAGGTGATCCTGTTTCGGTCGAGCGCATCGACCTCGCCCTGCGGAAATTCGGCATAGTTCACGGGATTGACCCGGCAGCAATAAAAAAAGCCGAACGGTTATCACGGCTTCCGACCGGAAACAAAGTCATTATCGCCCGCGGCACCCCGCCCCAATGGAAAAATGCCTGCATGTTTTCCTTTGCCACGCAACCTGCGACGGCGCCATCAGTTGTCCCCTCTCTGCCGAACGGGCTGAAACTCGATTTCGCTCTGCTGAAATCTCTTGTCACCGCGCCGGACCTGCCGACCATCCAGGGGGCGGGTATTCAGGTCAAGGCGGTCAGCCCCGGAGAAATTTTCCTGAAAGTCCTCAAATTCCCCGAGGCCACCCCAGGAAAGGATCTCTTCGGCCAAACACTGGAATGCCCCGAAGCCCCCTTGGCGGACGCAGGCGAGTACGTGCAGTTCAATGAAAAAAAATCAGGGTATGAATCCACCCTCTACGGTTATCTTTGTATCGACAACAATACGGTTTCCCTTGTGCCGCCTGTCTGGATCAGCCCCGACCGGCAGGCCGCCCATTATATCTTTCTGCCGCAGATGCCCCCGGTCAGGTATCCGACCATTGCGGAATTAAAGCATGTTCTTCTTTTGAAGGGCATTGATGAAAGGTGCATCAATGCAAGCGCCCTGGAAAAAATGACGAACCGCATGGCGGCCGGTCTTTCCATGCCGCGGGTGGTCAAACTGGCGGAAACCGTCCAGCCGCTTAACGGCAAACATGCCGTGTTTACCATTTTTGTCGATGCGGAGAAAAAAGCAGGGAAAATCCGGGGAAACGGCTCCATTGATTTGCGCGAGCGTAATGCCGTGGTCAGCATGCCGGCTGGATCGCTCATTGCGGAAAAAAATCCGGCCACCAAGGGCGAGGATGGCTGCACCCTTTTCGGCAAAAAAATCAAGGCGACCCCAGGGGCCGACAAACCTGTTACCGTGGGACAGGGAGTCAAAACAGAGAAAACAGCGGAACGCATTTTATATTTCGCCGCAAGAAACGGCAATGTCAAATTTGCCGCGGGCACCCTTTCCGTTGCCGACATATACGAAATCAGCGGCAATATCGACTACAACAGCGGCAATATCGACATCAAAACGGATCTCCTCGTCAAGGGATCGGTGTTGAGCGGGTTTTCGGTGAAGGCGGAAGGGAACATCGCCGTCATGGATTCAGTTGAAAACGGCGCCACGATCGTCGCCCAGGGCGACCTGACCGTGGGAAAAGGAATTTTAGGCGGCAACACCAGGGTTGTGGCACACGGAAGCATTAGTGCCGGTTTTATCCAGGATGCGGAAGTGATAGCCAAGGGAGATGTGCTGATAAAAAGTTATCTTTTCAACGCCATGCTCATAGCCAACGGTTCCATCACGGTGCTCAAGGATCAAAGCAGCAGAAGCGGCAGCGCGGTCGGCGGAATGATCTGCTCATCCCGGGGAATACAATTAAGCGTTATCGGCAGCCCCGGCACTTCCTCGACCGTTGTGGCCGTGCGCACCGATCCGGCAATGACCGCCCAATTGCGGAAACTTGATGAGCAAAAGCTGTTATGCGGTGAAAATATAGCAAAAATTTCCCATTCCCTGCCCTTTGACGTCTTTGATGCAAAGGTCATCAAGTCCATGCTGGTCGGATTGCCCGCCGGAAAAAGAGAAAAAATCATCCTGCTGCTGACGAACCTCAACAAATTGATCAAGCACCAGAAAACTCTCCAGGAACATATCACCGCCATGCGTGCCGGGACGGAAGAAGCCCTGGCCAACGCCCGCATCCAAGTAACGGAAAAAATTTACGCCGGCAGCGAAATCCACATCGGCGATAAAAAGCTTGTAATTCCCGCAGACATGGGGCCATCACTTTTCCGCCTGCGTAATCAGCAGATAGTGCGCAACTGAAACGCTGCACGGCCGCGGTTGAGGTTTTTTTCCCGGCAAAATTGATGGTCTCGTAAAAAGTCTTTCTTCACCACAGAGCGCACAGAGAGCACAGAGAAAATCTTTTAAATTACAAGCGGTTATCTCTGTGTGCTCTGCGGCCTCTGTGGTTGTTTTTTAGTTTTTACGGAACCATCAAAATTCGAGGGTTGCACCCATTTTTTCCAACAATTGTCAAACTTTCCCGACAGACAACAAAACATTTTTGTGTCACATTTCCATATAATATTGTCGATGATGGGTAAACGACCAGCGGAAGTTTCCCCGGCAGCTCTGCTGCTTGCCGGCGACAATCCATTCTCCAGGTTGCGGCAAGCCGACAAGTTCATCTTTGAAAATTAATTTAGAATGTTAAACAAGAGCGATGACGAACGAAAAAGAACAAATCGAAAGACTAAAAAAGGAAATTGAGTCTTACAAACAGGAGATGGAGACACTGGAAAAGCTGCGTGACCAGGTTTTTCTGAAATGCGAAATTCTCGACACGATTCTCGATTCCCTTCCCCATCCCTTTTATGTCATTAACGCCACAAATTACGCAATCAAGGTGGCCAACAAGGCGGCCTTACGAGGTCGAAAAAAAGAAAACCAGACCTGCCATGCCCTGACCCACAGGAGGAACACTCCCTGCAGCGGCAAGGAGCATCGTTGTCCGCTTGAAATAATTCAAAAAACAAAAAAGTCCGCGGTTGTCGAGCACATCCATTACGACGACAATGGCAAGCCGGTGTATGTCGAGATTTTCGCCTCCCCTATTTTCGACAAAAACGGCAATATCGTCGAAATGATCGAGTACAGCATCGATATCACCAAGCGCAAAAGGGCGGAACAGAAATTAAGCCACATGGCGACCCACGACGCATTGACCAATCTGCCGAACCGGACACTCTTCCATATCCGGATGGAGATGGAAATCGCCCATACGCAACGGAACAAAAACAAACTCGCGGTATTGCTGATCGACCTCGACGGTTTCAAAAAAATCAACGACACACTGGGTCATGGCGCGGGAGACGAACTGCTCGTCAATATCGGGCAAGTCCTCCGGGATGCGGTACGCAAAAGCGATACCGTTGCCCGCATGGGCGGTGACGAGTTTCTCCTGCTTTTGCCGGAACTTACGGACCGCCATGACGCGGAATTGATCGTGCACAAGATACTCCGGTTGCTGCGTCAGCCTCTTGAGGTTGCCGGGCGGGAAGAGCGGATTAACGCCAGCATCGGCATAGCCATCTGTCCCGATGACGCGCAGGATGTCGAAACCATGATACGATTTGCCGACATTGCCATGTATGACGTCAAAAATACGGGTGGCGGTTCATATCGGTTCCATGCGGCGACGGAGGATGAAGAAATGTTTCCCACGGAATCCAACTGAAAACCCCCGGCGCTTGAGGAATGGATCACTTGGCGACAACGGGAATTTTAATGGTAAAGGCCGTTCCTTTCCCCGGCTCACTGTCCACCATGATATCCCCTCCATGTTTTTTGATGATGTCGTAGGAGATACTGAGGCCGAGGCCGGTTCCTTGGCCCACTTCCTTGGTGGTGAAAAACGGCTCGAATATTCGGGCAAGGTTTTCCGGCGCAATTCCGCAGCCGGTGTCGGCAATGGAAACAAAAATCCAGCCGTTATCCTCCTGCGTTGAAATTGTTATGTCACCTTTTTTGTCGATCGCCTGGCAGGCGTTGATCAGAAAGTTCAGGAAAACCTGATTGAGTTGACGGGGATGGCAAATGGTCAGGGGCAGTTCGCCATACCGTTTGTGCACATTCGCTTTGTACTTCAGCTCATTGCCGATGATATTGATGGTTTCGTCAAGACACTGGTTGATATCGGCCGGCTGCCGTTCCGCTTCGTCAACCCTGGAAAACCCTTTCAACCCCTGGACAATTTTGTTGACCCGTTCGACCCCGTCCAGGGATTCCCTGATTAAATCCCTCACATCCTCCATGATATAGTCTATCTTGAATTTTTCCCGTTGCTCCAAGGCAAACTCCGCACGATCATCTCGCAGTTCCCGGGTTAAAAAATTTATATAGTCCAGCAAGTTACCGGTATATCTGGCCAGGGTGGCGAGATTACTGGCGACAAAGCCCACCGGGTTGTTGATCTCGTGCGCCACCCCCGCCGCCAGCTGGCCGATGGATGCCATTTTTTCCCGCTGCAGCATCAGGGACTGGGCCGCTTTCAGTTCACCATGGGCCTGTTCAAGTTCACTATTCCTTTCCCGCAGCTGCCGGTTGGCGTCAACGAGTTTTTCCTCGGCCTCCTTGCGGTCGCTGATGTCGCGGTAATCCTCGACAATCCCGAGAAAGTCCCCCTCCGGAGAAAGAAATGGGGTGGCCGTGACGATACAATACAATCTCGTGCCGTCCGACCGCGTTTTTTCCACCTCGTATTCAATCCGCTCCCTTGAGGCGAAGACCAGGGACAGAGAGCAGTTTTCCGTATGGCATTGTTCGCCGGTGAAAATTTCAAAACATTTCCGTCCGACAATATCCTTTTCTCCCAATCCCACCATCTTCTGAAATACCCGGTTGGCTCTGACAATGGTGAAATTTCGGTCAACCACCCGCATGCCGTCCGCCGAGGTATTGAAAATCTGATCCAGTTCGGCATGAGACATTGTAATCTGCTGCTCGATTTTTTTCCGACCGGTAATTTCCCGCTGCAATTGTTCATTGACCGCAAACAGCTCTCTGGTTCTCAGCCTGACCCGTTCCTCCAAAAATTCATTGGCCTTCTGCAATTCATCTTCAACCGCCAGCCTCGCCCTGTTTTCTTCCTGCAACTTCTCATTTCGTTCAAGCAGAAGAGCTTTTGCGGCATTGATGCGCCGGATGGTCTCGCTGGTAAGACGGATAACCAGCAGGACAAAAAAAGCTCCGCCAAAAAAAACAGCACTGGTGAGATACTCAAGCCCGGAAAGACGATTTGACAGCAACAGCACCAAAAAAACCACATAACCCGCGAGAAAGAAAACCATCAGGCCGGAGAGCGTTTTCCATTTCTTCAGGAGATCCGGCGGGACGTCCTTATTCTTAACATTCAGGAAGATCGATGCAGCGAGAAAAACCGCACCGACACCGACCAGAATCGACGGCAAAAGAAAAGGAATCGTCATCAGCACTACCGCTCCTTTGAATGATTGTCAGCAAGTCCCGAATCAGCGTCTTCAAATACAAAAAGGCGGGAATTTTTCACCCTTGGTAAATTTGCAAAAAAACGCATGACGGTCCAGTGCGGCTGGTCATTGTTTTATCTTTCCTCCAGGCTGCCCGCGGCCCCGTTATTCCCGTCTTTCCCGTCAAGCACGGCTCGCACCGCTCGGGCCAACTCAATGAAGGTCAGCGGCTTCATCATCAGCCTGCCGATCCCCAGTTCCCGCGCCCGCTCTTCGGTCATTCTCTCGCTGAATCCGGTGCACATGAGCACCGGCAGATCGGCGCGTATCTCTCTGACTGCCGCGACCAGGTCCTCTCCGGTCATGCCGGGCATATACATATCCGTAAGCAGCAGATCAAAGTTTTGCGGCGCGGAAAGAAAGGCATCGCGAGCTCCGGCGCAATCGGTGAAGGAAATCACCTGGTAGCCAAGGCTCGCCAGGATTCTTTTTTCAACCATGATCACGGCCTCCTCGTCGTCGACAAGCAGAATCCGTTCAGTGCCGAAGGGGATCTGGACGGGGCCGGCCGCCTCGACGCCCGAAGAACGGTCGACCTCCACCACCGGCAGATAGACATGAAAGGTTGTGCCGCGGCCCACCTCGCTGTAAACGGTGATGGTGCCGCCGATCCCCTCGACAATGCCGTGCACCACGGCAAGGCCGAGACCGGTCCCCTCGCCCTTGCCCTTGGTGGTGAAATACGGCTCGAAGATTCTCTCCAGCACAGTCGTTTCCATGCCGGTGCCGGTGTCGCTCACCGTGAAACGCAGGTAGGGGCCGGGGGCAAGGACGATTTTACTCTGCACGTCCACGTCCGTCAGTTCAACCGGATCAAGGGCGACCTCCAGCACCCCGCCTTTGTCCCGCATGGCGTGATAGGCGTTGGTGCAGAGATTCATCACCATCTGGTGAATATGGGAAGGATCGGCAATGATCTGGCCGCAGCTCTCGTCAATCCTCTGGCGCATCTCAATATTGGCGGGAATACCGGAGCGCAGCAGCTTGAGCGCCTCCTTGACGACGCTCTGGGCCTGGAGAGGATGGTACTCCTGCTCGCTCCTGCGGCTGAAAGTGAGAATCTGCCGGACCAATTCCCGCGCCCGGCCGCAACCCTGGAGAACCTGGGTCAGATCCCCGACCACGGGCGATTCCGGCGGCAGCTGGGCACGGGCCAGTTCGGTGAAACCGAGAATGCCGCTGAGGATATTGTTGAAGTCATGGGCGATGCCGCCGGCCAGGGTGCCGATGGCCTCCATCTTCTGCGCCTGGCGCAGCTGCCGCTCAAGGCTCAGATTTTCCGTGATGTCCTTGGCGCAGTGGACGAGCCCCACCACCTCGCCGTTGTCGCCGACAATGGGCGCCGCGGAAACGGCGAAGGATCTGCGAAGATTTTCATGCTCGATGACGGCGGAGTGGATCCGTTTTTCGGCAAAGGCCTGCAGCTCCGGGCAGCCCGGGCAGGGGCTCATGATCCCCCGGAACACCTCGTAGCAGTATTTGCCGACAATATCCTGCTCGCTGCCGCCGAAGGCCGCGCAACCCGCCCGGTTGATCCGGGTGATGCGCATGTCGTCATTCTGGATGGTGATGATGTCGCCGATGGCGTCAAAGGTCTTGTCAAGTTCGTCCCTCGACTTCCTGATTTGCCGACTGGACTCATGCAGGGCCGTATCACGCCGGCGCAGCAGCACAGAAGTCCAGCCGATGCAGGTCATGCCGAGCAGCAGGAGAAGGCCGTGGGCAATGAAGGCGGAGCGGTCATGCACGGCCCAGCCCTCCTCGAACAGGGCCATGGGCACCAGCACGCTGACGCCGCCCAGCAGGTCGCCTTCTTTCAGGTTCAGGTCGGGCCGGCGTAAAATGCAGCCATGGGTGACATGGACCGGGATCATGAAGCGCAAGGACGGGGCGCCCTCCTGCTCAACAAACTCGCTCACCTCGCTTTGCCCGGCCTGGAGGGCCGCCAGGGCCTTCTTTTCCCAGGAGTCAGGGGTCTCGCCCGCGTCCCGCGGCTGCAAGGTCTTGATGGCCGCTTGAATAAGCGTTTCGCCGGAGGCCGCCTGATGCACATCCGCCAGCAGACGCAGGGGCTCGACCAGGGTGCAGATTGCGCCGTCAACGGCGCGGATTTCCCGGTCCCGAAAGGACGCCGGGCCGGGATCCGGGATGACGGCATCGGTGACCTTGCGATACAGGGCGGTGTCGCAGAAATAATTACGAAACAGCAACTCTTCGCCGGCGGTGGTCCTCGCCACGGACACGGCCATGTCGCGGGTACCTTCTCTGTTATGCCGGATATCGACCAGCAGGGTCACCAGCAGAAGCGAGGCGAGTCCGAAAAACTGGATTGAGATGATGCCCGAAAGCCGGGAGAAAAAAGATTTTGCCATGGAGACTTTCCCTTCTTGTTGTTTCTTCCCATTTTATTTCCTTGTATTTTACAATAAGGGCAGTTCTCCTGTCTGTCGGGAAACCTTGACGGTTTCGTAAAAAAACATAAAACCTCAACACAACGGCGCAAAGGCAATAGTCGGCATACCCCTGCCGGCTGTCCTGTCGAGAAAGGGTTCCCGGCCCCGGCCTGCCGCCTATTCGACGCTGATGACGCCGTGCCGGATGGCGAACTTGACCAGGGCGGTGATGTCCCGGACGCCGAGCTTCTGCATGATACGGCTCCGGTAGGTTTCGACCGTCTTGGGGGACAGGGCGAGCTTTTCGGCGATGACCGCGCTGGAAGCGCCGTTCACGACAAGATGCAGAACCTGCCGCTCCCGGCAGCTCAGCTGTTCCAACGGCGACCTTCTCCCGGAGCGGACAATTTCGGAAAGGACGTTTGTGTCTATTTTATCGCTCAGATACGGTATATTGCAGTAAGCGGCCCGGATGGCGTCAACCAGCTCCCGGCCGACGGACTCCTTCAGCACGTAACCGCGAGCGCCGGCGGACAGGGCCTGAAATACATGCTCACAGGTCGCGTGGACGGAGAGGATCACCACCCCTATCCTTGGGAAACGCCGCATGATCTCGCGGGTGGCCTCGATGCCGTTCAAATCCGGCATGGAGATGTCCATGACGATCACGTCGGGCTGGTGTTTCTCGGCCATGCCCAGGGCGGCAAGACCGCTTGCCGCCTCGGCCGCCACTTCAAATCCAGCCACATCGGCAAGAAGACGGCGCAGTCCCTCGCGGACAATGGCATGATCATCCACAATAGCGATACGCACCTTCATAACTTCACCTCAGCCAGGACACTGACACCGCGTCCCGGCCTGGAATCAAACCGCAAGCTGCCGCCGACGGCTTTCATCCGCTCTCGCATGGATATGATCCCCATGCCGCCCCCGTTGTTCTCATCGACATCCGATGCAACAACCCCCCTGCCGTTGTCCGTTATCTCCAGCAGAAGAATTTTCCCGGCGACATGGCAATGAATTTCCACCTCTTTTGCCTCTGAATATTTCGCGACATTGGTCAGGGACTCCTGCGCGACCCGAAAAAGAGCCATTTCCATCACTATGGGAAATCGCGGCAGATCCTGAACAAATACCTTCACATCAATCCCTGTTCTCCGCGAAAAAAGTTCGCCATACCAGCGCAGGGCCGCGCCGAGACCATAATCATCCAGTATCGGCGGCCGAAGCTCCGCCATGATGTCCCGCACCTGCCCGGTCATTTCCTCAAGCAGAGTGATGGAGTCGGACAAACGCGTGGCCAGGGAAGAATCGGGGGCAAGCAGACCACTTTTTTCCAGAATACTGAGATTGATGTTCAGGGCGGTGAGCTGCTGGCCCAACTTGTCATGCAGTTCACGGGCGATCTGCTTCCTGTTGTCCTCCTCCATCTCGACCAGGCGGCGTGAAAGATGCCGCAGCCTCGTCTTTTTTTGGGCAAGGCGGCTTTCCGCCAGCTTGCGAGCCGTGATGTCATTGTAGGAGATGATGACCCGTTGATAGTTTTCTTCAAAACCGGGCACCACGTTCCAGCGCATGATGCCGTAAAGTTCGGTGCCGGAGAGGTGATTGAGGATGATTTCCTGTTCAAAAGAGGTGTGGCCGCCGCCGATGGCGGCGAGCGCCGCGACGGTCATGGCCGGGGTTTTGGGACCGATGATCAGGGAAAGTCCGTCGATCATTTCCTGCCGGGCGGCGGCCCCGAACATCTGCAGGGCGGCCTGGTTGACCTCGGAAATGGCCAGCCGGGACAGACAGGCATTAATCTCGCCGGGATTCTCCCTGAAAAACCCTTCATAATCGGCGACGGCCTTTCCGGGCAGGACGCCGAGATAATCCTTGATGCCGGAAAAATCCGCTACGGCGATGACGCAGGGCGAGTTTTCAAAAAGGGTACGGTAGTTGGCCTCGCTTTCCCTGAGCGCCCGCGCCGTCCTTTCCCGTTCGCTCACATCGTAGCCCACCTCCAGGGCGCCGATGATCTCCCCCTGTTCGTCGCGGACCGGCGCGGTGACCACCTCGATAAACCGGTCCCCCGGCAGCAGCCGGAGATAGGTGTGGTTTTCCCCGTCAATCAAGGCGTCTCTTGCCTTGCAGACATCACAGATCCGCTCCTTTCCCTTCCTTGCCCCGTCATCGGCGTACTGCCCCCAGAGGTCGTAACAGTATCCGCCGCGCGCCGTTTCGCTGTCAAGACCGACGAGCCGCTCCATGGCCCGATTCAAGCGTAATACCCGCATATCTTTATCAAGAGAAGCGAGAAAAAAAGGGGCTGAATCAAAAATCCGCTGCAACTCCTCCTGCAGACAGCGCAGGTCCTTTTCCGTTCTGGTCAGGGCCGCGACATGGGTGGCGATCCTGTCATTTTTCCCCCGCAACAGCACGACATGGCCAACCAGCAACGAACCGAACAAAAAAACGCCTCCCGGCACCAGCCAGACAAAGAGACTTTGCCGGGCCGCCATAAAATTCCCACACGGCAAATACATGACGCGCCATGTCCTGGTTCCCACCTCGATTTCATGGCTGATCCGCATCCGGTCCCGGAAGAAATCGAGGGACGGGTCCGGGGGAACATCAGCCGGGCAATGACCGCAACGATCCGAGGCGAGAAGCCGCGGCCGGCCGGGGTCCGTGACATCATAGAGAAAAATACTGAGATCGGAATGGGTGGCCTTGTTCAACACATGGGCCAGCAGGTCTCCGGCCCGGAAAACTCCCAGAAAAAAACCCTCGATCCTCTCTGCCTGGGGCTTGCCGTCTGCCGGATTTTCATCCAGGTACAGCGGGGAGAAGAGCAGAAATGCCCGTTGATCCCCTCTCTCCAGCACATGCCGGATGGCGCCGCTCGCCACGATCTTGCCCGTTTCCCGTGCTTTCGCCAGGGCCTCGCGCCGGACCGGCTCCGAGGCCAGATCAAAGCCCACTGCCGCCTCTCGGCCGGTATAGGGCGTCAGAAAAAAGACCGGGAAATATTCCGCCCGTTCCCCGGCCCGCCGGAAATTGCCCGTTTTGTCCAACTCCTTAATCTGATCCCCGGGAAATGCTTCCCGCCGCAGGCGCTGTTCAAAGCCCTCTCTTTCCGGCCCGGGAACCCTTGGCGCCCACGCCAGGCCATCGAGAAAACAATTCCGCGCCAGAAAAGGCCGCAGAAAATCATTAAAATGAAGGGAGCCGAAATGATCCGTCACGCCACGCCAACCCTCCAAAAAACGGAAGGTGTGGAGGCAATGCTCCAGGACATGCTCAAGATTCCCGGTGACAACCGAGGCCCGATACTGCAGGTCCGCACGTTGCCGCCTCATTTCGTTTGCATGCAGCAGCAGATAAATCCCGCCGCTGAGCAGGGCCGGCAACAGAAAACCGCAGACCACCACAACAATAAATTTCTTTCGGCCGGGAAATGAACTGTTATTCCCCTTCAGGTTATTTTTTTTCAAAATCTCCATTCGCGAGAACTCTCTTTTCGGCGGCATACTACGACATGTCATACTCATAATGAGGAATTACAGGATGCTCGGCATTTTTTTGTCGTTCCCCATAAAAAAAAGATACCACAATTGCTGCATGAATGTGGTAATATTTTATTTTATAACAGTTCGTCACCCCATGGCGAAAAATACTTTCCGCCATGGGGCACCTGCACGGCAGCGGAACGGCAGTGCGCAAGCCGCCCGGATGGAATGACGGATTAAAGGGGACAGTGCAGCAAAACGACTGAACTTCCCTGGTAATAAAACCCCAATAAGGCTGTCCATGCTCACCAACACGACAATTCTGGTTGTCGATGACGACCAGCCGCTCCGCAATATCGCCTGCCGCTGGCTTGAGGGAGCGGGATATCGCTCTTTAACCGCCGGCAGCGGCAACGAGGCCCTTGCTCTTTTTGACGCGCAGCATGTTCCCCTGATTCTGCTGGACATCGTCATGCCGGAAATGTCTGGGTTGGAAGTCCTGCAAAGACTGCGCGAAAAAGACAAAAATACCGCTGTCATCATGATTACGGGTATCGATGATCCGCATCTTGCCAAAAAGGCGATGGAACTGGGCATCCACGGCTATCTGATAAAGCCCTTTGAAAAAAACGAGTTGCTGATTTATGTGGAACACGCACTGCGCCGCATGGAACTTGAAAGAAAAAACAGCGTATACCGAGATTCACTGGAACAGCAGGTGCGGGAACGAACCGAGAATCTCGAACGGGCCTGCAAAGAGCTCAAATCCTCCCAGGAACAACTGCTTCATCAGGAAAGACTTGCCACCATCGGCCATCTTGCCGCCGGGGTGGCGCATGAAATCAACAACCCCACCGGTTACATCGGCAGCAACCTCGGCACGCTGTCGAAATATCTGGGACGCATCAATGAATACCACCGGCTTTTCACTGACTGCCTCCCGTTGCTGCCGGAAGAACAACGCGCCGCGCTGCTGCTGGAAAAGAAAAGACTCAAAATTGATTTTCTCCTGGAAGACAGCAGGGAAGTCATTGCAGACAGCCTTGAAGGGGTGGAAAAAATAAGTAGAATCGTTGCAGGGTTGAAGTCGTTCAGCCGGAAAGGACAGGACTGCTGCGGCAACGTCAACATTAACGATTGCCTGGAAAACGCGCTCACCGTGGCCTGGAATGAATTGAAGTACAAGGCTGATGTGAAAAAGGAATACGGCGACATCCCCCTGATCAGCTGTTACCCGAACCAGATAGGCCAGGTATTCGTCAACCTGCTGGTCAATGCCGCGCACGCCATAGAAGGCCGGGGCACGATAACCATCCGCACCTTCCGGGGAAACGACCATCTGTCCGTCGCGATCAGCGATACCGGTTGCGGCATCGCGCCACCACTCAGGGAAAAGATATTCGAACCGTTCTTCACCACCAAAAAAGATGGGCTGGGCACCGGCCTGGGGCTGAGCATCGTCCGGGAGATCATCGGCAGGCACAAAGGAGAAATTTCCCTGGAAAGCGAGGAGGGCAAGGGGACGACGTTCACGGTACACCTGCCTGTTCCCCGGACATGCTGATCAGCGGGTTCCAGCTTCCCCCGCCCTTCCTCTTTTGCCTTGCCGGACGTTTTCCAGCTATCCTTTCAAAAACGCCTCCGCCTCATCGACATCGAGCTTGCTGCCGATAATCAACGGCACCCGCTGGTGCAGATCAGTGGGTTCGATATCAAGAATGTTGATGCCGTCATCGGTGATGGCGCGGCCGCCGGCCTGCTCGATAAGCATGGCAAAGGGGGCTGCTTCATAAAGCAGTCGCAGCTTGCCGTAAGGCTTTTTCGAATCTTTGCTGTCCCTGGGATAGGCGAAGATGCCGCCGGAGATGAGATTGCGGTGAAAGTCGGCCACCAGGGAACCGATGTAGCGACAGCTGTAGGGCCGCTTTTTTTCCTTGTCTTCTTCTTTAAGCGAGTCAATGTAGCGCCGTACGTTCTCCGGCCAATATTTGCTGTTTCCTTCATTGACACTGAGATACTTGCTGCGCGGAGGCGTCCGGATATCCGGGTGGGAGAGGTAGAATTCACCGACGCTGGGGTCAAGGGTAAATCCCTGCACCCCTTCGCCGGTGGTGAAAACCATCATGGTGCTGGAACCGTAAAGAATGTAACCGGCCGCCACCTGGTCCCGCCCCTTCTGCAGCAGATCCTCCCTGCCGCCCTGGCCGCCGCTTGAACGCCGCCGGTGCACGGAAAAAATGGTGCCGATATTAACATTGACATCGATATTGGTGGAGCCGTCCAGGGGATCAAAGGCCAGGGTATATTTCCCTTCATAGCCGTCATCCACGGGAATGATATCCTCTTCTTCCTCGGAAGTCATCACGCAGAGATAGCCGCTGCGCGCCATTCTTTTCTTGATGGTGTTATTGGCGAATTCATCAAGTTTCTGGACCTTTTCCCCCTGGATATTGATCTTGCCGGACATGCCGAGCACGTCGGCCAGCCCTGCCATGTTGACTTCGGCGGAAATGGTCTTGCCGGCAACGATCAGCTCATTCAAGAGTCCGGAAAGATCACCGGTTGCCTCAGGGTGCAGACGCTGACTGTCAACGATATGCCGGATAACGGTTATGCCGAGAGGTTTATTCATTTTTTCCCCCGCTAGGTAGTGAATTGACTGGGATAGAGGTTAAATAGTTCATCAGGACTCGCTTGAGGTGTTGCTCTGTTCACGTTCTATTGTTACCATGGCCTTCTCAACCATTCAACCATTTAGGAGCCGTTCGAAAATAACCTTTTCATTGTCGGGCATTTCGGAGAAAACAATCACGCCATGTCGCGCCCAATTGCCGTCAGCTTCTTTGTCGCGTCGGGCGTCTATCTGATTTTAAGCTGTTCCACCTATTTTACCGGCGCGGCGCTGGACAATGGGGTGAACCCCAGGGTGGTGGCGGTGCGTCTCGCCCTGCTTTTCCTGCTGCCCGGCCTTGCCTGGACGGTTTATAACCGGTACGATTCCGCCAGATCAAGATAAAAACGGCCCTCCTCCGGTCTGTTGTGCTTGATGCAGCCGTTGCCGTAGATACGGCATTTGTGAATCAGTTCCTGGCGGGCGAGGCCTCGTTGGGCTTCGGTCAATTGAGGATTGTGCAGCACCTTGACAATGGCCCGGATGCGGAACCGGTCCATGCCCATCCGGTACTGGACGGACACCTGATCAGGCCGCCCCCCGTGCTTCACGGTGAGCGGTTCGCCGATCTTGAGAAAAGGCAGGGTGACGGCGGCCCGCAGCCACAGATCGTAGTCCTCGCAACAGGGCAGTTCCTCGTCAAACAAACCGACGGTATCGAAAAACTCCCGACGCACCATGACGGTGGACATCCCGACCACACAGAGAGGAAGGCATTGGGCAAAAATAAGTCCTTCCGGCCTGGCATGTTTTTTCTTTTGATTGAGCAGCTCACCCCGCCGGTACCAGATCTCGTCGGTATGGGAGATGAGCAGGTCGGGGCGGGCCTCCATGGCCGCGACCTGGATGGCAAGTTTCTCCGGCACGAATCGGTCATCCGAGTCGAGAAAGGCAACAAACGGCGCGGAAGACGCACTGATACCCGTATTGCGCGCTGCGGACGGTCCCCGATTTTCCCGGCGAATCACCCGCAGTGCGGCGCCATAGCCGGCGAGCAGGCGCGGGGTATCGTCGGTTGAGCCGTCATCGACGACAATCAGTTCAAAATCAGACAGCGACTGGGACAACACCGAATCAACGGCCTTGCCGAGCAATCGTGCCCGGTTCCAAGTGGGGATGATGACGGAAACCCGAGGGCACGCGCCGGCTGTCATTTTTCCAACCCGCAAGCCGAAATCAATAATCCGCGATCAATCAAGATAAACGATCTCTCCGCCATATTCGGTGACCTCGACATCATCCTCCAGGGTGCGCAATCGAAGACCGCCATCATCATCAATGCCGACCACCCGCGCTTCAAACTGGGGCCGCAGCTGCACATCATAGCCGAAAAGCACCCGGCGCCCGATGGAATCACTGAGACTGCGCCACCGATCAAGCAGAGGCGACCCCGCCATTGCCGGCAACAACTCCCCCTCGGCGAGCAGGTGTTCCTCCCGGCGGCAGAGCAGCCCGATATTCCAGGCAAATTTCGCCAACAGATCGGTAATCAAAAGTTGCAGATCAAGTTCGCGACCGAGGAGCCTTGCCATGGAAACAGCCATGTTTTCCAGTTCCGGCGGGAAATGACGGTTATTGACATTCAGGCCGGCGCCGATCAGAATGTACTCCTCCCCGAACTCCTTGCCGTAAAACGTTTCCAGCAAAATGCCCGCCGCCTTTCTGCCGCCGACATGGACATCATTCACCCATTTTATATGGGCATCAAGCCCGAAATTCCTCATGGTTTCACAACAGGCGACGCCGGCGGCCAGCGGCAGCAGCCGGGAAATCTCGGGCAGCAGGGTGTTGACCAGGACCATGGTCATCCAGACCCCGCCCGGCGGCGCATGCCAGTATCGCTGGAAACGCCCCTTGCCGCCGGTCAGGGTTTCAGCCAGGATCACCATGCCGCTCGGGAAGGAACGCCGCTGTTTTTCATAACCGTCAATGATGCGGCGGGCCTCATCCATCCCCCGGTCCAGACGGGGGAATGGGTGTATGAGCGAGCCGACGATGGCTCCGTAGCGGAAAACGGCGCGCACCTCGTTTTCCGGCAGGTGACGGCAGCGGGCGGGAATTTCGTGGGTGGTGATATAGCTGTGAACAGCAGCAGGAGTGGGAAACGGGGACTGTGGATGATCAGCGGATTTCAATTTTCAATTGCCAATTATTCAGCATCAATTGATACCTACTCCCATTCCGCCTTGACGCGGGTGATGATTTTTTCAATGAGAGGAAGCTTTTCCGGCGGACAGATGCCGACCAGAGGTTCACCCTGTTCAAGCGAAACACCGGGCTGAAAATAAACGGAATGAATGATGCCCGGGGTTCCCTGGTAATAGACCGGGGTATCACGTTTCATCAGGGACATGGTAAAGAGTTCGTCACCCGGTTTGACGGAAACGGATCGCTGGCCGAACTTTTCAATCCTGGCCTGTATCTCCATGGCGAAAAAGTATTTGGCCCTTTCCGGTGCGACAAAGGGCAGCAAAACCTTGCGGAGAATCTGCTCAATAATTTCCCGTTTCTTCAAAGGGTGTTTGATGGTAAGGACCTTTTCACCTGCCTCGACGAACTGTCCTTCGAGATCATCCCGGATAAAGGAAACAACCCCGTTGGACGTGGAGAGAATCGGCTTGTTGTTCCGTTCGCGGGTGAGAACGCAAAGCTTGGTGCCGGGTATATGATGCCATTTGCCGGTGGTGCCCTCGACCTTGTCGCCCAGCTTCACATGAAAGCGAACCTGGCCGGTATGGGACGCGCAAATATCCACATACCCATAGGGATCGGAACGGTATACCCGCAACACTTCATCGTAATCTATTTCATCTTCCAGCATTTTCTCGTCTCGCTCGTCTTACTGGTCTCACTGGTCTCACTGGTCTCACTGGTCGGACTAATAAGACCAGTAAGACTAACGAGACCAGTGAGACTAACGGTAATACAAATTTCTGCCGCCCATGGTCAGAAGCGCCTTATGCAGGTTGCGTCTGAACTCCCTTCTGTCCCAGAGCCCATGCACATGCCCTCGCTTCAGGGCATTCTTGGCGCTGTGATAGCCGGGCGGGATATCATCGCCGGTTGTATCGCGGATAACCCGCGGGCCGGCAAAGCCGATGCGGCAGGAACGGATGGCAAACTGATAATACGAGCATCCCAGAAAGCTCGCCACCGGTCCGGCATAGGAGTTATTGTCATAAACAACGATATAAAGACCGCCGGAATCCACATACTCCCTCACCGCCATGGTACACTTGGGCATCTGCACCACTCCCAGGGTTCCTTCCTGAATACGGATGCCGCCGGTTGTATGGACATAGGCAAGCAACGGTCTGCGCTTCAGCTTGGCCAGTTCACAGGCCCGCACGAATTTTTCGCCCTCGGCCGAGCCCACCGTGCCGTTACGGAAGTCGCTGTACAACATGGCGACCACCACATCAACGTCCATGACCTTGGCCTCAAAGGTGATGATGGCGCTCCGCCGGCCAGTTTTTTTCCTGGCGGCATCAATGCGCTGCTCAAATCCGGGAGAGGCCAGCGGATTCCCGGAGGCAATATCCCCATTAAACTCCTTGATGGAGTCCCTCTCAAACAAATGCTTCAAATACCACTGATATTCGAGAGGAAAATGGTGCCCGCATGTTTCACAGACGCCGCAGAATTCACCATAGAGGTCAGGAACCCAGAGATCCTTGCAGCCGTACTTCGCGGCATTGGGGCAGGTGACGGTCCTGTCTTCATTGGCCAGCGGGCTGGTATAGATGTCGCCGAATTCAAGGGCGACGCTCTGCTGGCCGGCAACAGGAACCCTGGACAGTCTGCCGTTCTGTTTGCTGGCAATAAAGTCATAGGCGGCGGCAATGGGAGCGGAAACCTGCTTGAGCAGCACCGAACCCTCGCCGGAAACATCCTTGATCACCTGCTTGACCTGCTTGTGCTGACTGCGCAGAATATCATAACGGAAGCTGTAATAGAGCTTGCTGGTCCCCTTTTTCACATTATGAAAAAAGTCGGCGAAAGGGGTTGATTTCTCGCGGAACCCGCCCAGGGCCATTTCCCGGTACTTGCGGGAACGAAGATGCAGCAGGCGCTTTACCTCATCCTCATTAAGATCCCAGGACACATCAATGAGATGATCTTCGGGATTGATCTCCTCATGTTTTTTCAGTTTCAACTCATAGGCACGGAAGGCGCGCAGACTTTTGGTTTTCAGGACAACTTCATCCGTTGCCCGGATCATTTCGAATTTCACCCTTTTAAAAAAGGCGAAATCATCCCGTTTGGCCCCCAGGAGCGGCTCATCGATGATGCGGTCGATGGTCGCCAGTTTAAAATTATCCGCGGCCGTGATCCTGAGGCGCTTGGCGCAGGCTTCAACCAGTTCCGGAGGAGCCTTGTCGCCTTCCTTGACCTTGCCCTCGATGGCGGCCGCGCCTTCCGGCGAGATAACCGAGTAATAACCATGAGAAAACATCATGCGGTAATCAGAGAGGCCGATTGCCTCGGCGCCGCCGGAACCACCTTCGGAAATCACAGAAATCATCGGCACTCGCAGCTTGGTCATGGCGTAAAGGTTCCTTGCAATCTGCTGGCCCGCGCCGGGATAGTCCTCCACTGGAAATGATCCGGGGGTGAAAATATAAAAATGAATGGGGATCCCTTCCGTCTGGGCAACCTGCATGAACCGCAGCGCCTTTTCATTGCCCCAGGGCATACAGGAACCGCCGTTGCGGTATTCCTCGCCATGCCCCTTTTCCTGGCCGATGACCATGACCTGCTGGGTGAAATTCCTGTTTTTTACCCGGCGGACAATAGTCGCCTTGGCCGCCACCATGGAGGGATCAATACTTGCCTCGTCCTCGCCTCCCAGTTCGGTGAAATCGTCATAGACATTTTCAAGAATATCCTGCAGGGTGAAACGGAGCGGACTGCGGACAATACGCACCCTTTCCATGGGGGAAAGATTTTCCTCGCACCGCTGCTCAAGAAAGGAGATGCTTTCCTCCAGAGTCCGCACCTGCTTCTGCAGCTCATCCTCGGCAACGTCGTAGAATGAGTTTTTGATATTTTCAAGCTTCTCCTGCAGACCGGCCAGGTTGCCCCATTCCATGCCATCCCTGATCTGGATCAGATAGGTAATGCGTTCCGCACATTTGAGAAGGCGTTTTCGTAAGTCTTCCATTAAAATGTCAATAAATTATCTATATTATCTTTAAGATAGGCGAGATTGGTCAGAATCGGATCTCCCGCCCCGTTTTTCCCTTCGATGAATACCTCATTGAGAAACTTCCGGCCCCGCTCCTTGGCCTCATCGAATGAATCCCCCCAGACAATGGCCAGCGCCAGGTTGGGGTCATAATCACTCGGGATGACATAGGGGCGGTCAAAAGGCACGTGGGTATAGACATCGGCCCATTCATGACGGGGAAATTCAAACCTGGAAATGGTTCCTATCCAGGGGGCGAAACCGCGACGGGTATCCTCCGCCACAATCCTGAATTCGATACTGGCCCCGCCGAACTCAACTTTCTTCTGGTTGTAGCCGATCCGGGCGCCCAGGGCGAGACGAATCTGCTCCCGGATCAGATTGGGCTGTTTCTTGTCGATGAAGCTGATGCGGGCGGAAACGTCATTCTCCACCTGAATGCGGGTATTGACCTCGAGCAGGTACGGCTGGCCGCCGCGGGAGACAATCCATTCCCAGGTGCCGACATTGTCGTAGCGCACATGGGCGGCAAGCTTTAACGAATAATGAACGATTTTGTCAAGGACATCTTTTGCATTGAACTCGTATGCAAAGCAGCCGTCGTCAAAACCGGGCGCCGCCTCCAGCCGTTTCTGTCGTCCGGTGCTCTGAATGGTACAGTTCCTGGTGCCGAAATGAATCCTTTCCCCATGCCGGCTGCAAACCAGCTGAACTTCCAGGTGATTGTAATCCCGCAGACGCTGTTCAATCAGCACGCCGCTGTCACCGAACTGGCGTTTGGCGTAATTCTGTACCTGGCGGTACGTTCGCCTGAATTCATCGATGCGGGTCACCTCTTCAATACCCATACCGCCGCCGCCGGCAGCGGCCTTGACCAGAATGGACGGATTCTTGATTTTCTGGGCCCGTTGATCATCAAGAAGTCGAGCGGCGATATCCTCCGCTTCCATTTCGTTGTAGATCGGCCCATCCGTGCCGGGAATAGTGGGAATGCCGAGGCGGTTGGCCACCCGCTTGGTATTTATTTTGTCGCCGAGATCGCGGATGACGTCCCATTTGGGACCGATAAAGGTAAGAGGCCGTTCGCGGATGGTCACCCTTCTGGCAAAACGGAAATCCTCGGAAAAAAAACCGTACCCGGGATGAATGGCGGTACAACCCGTATGATCGGCAACGGAGAGAATGTCATTGGGATCGGTATAACTTGCCACGCGCCAGGCGCGCTTGGAGGGTCCGACCTCCTGAATATAGGGATTGACATGCTCGGAGGCCTTGTCCGCTTCGGTATAGATCACGACAAAGTCAAGTCCCAGGTCCTGACAGGCCCTGGCAATCCTGATGGCGATCTCACCCCTGTTGGCTATAAGAACTTTTTCTTTCAAACTATGAACCTGAACCGGTATGGCCGGTATGGAGATTATGCACGTCCGTCATTCAGTTGTTGATTTTATTCTAGGCAGCAAGCGAATGTTTGACAAATCTCTTAACCCGCTTAATGTATTGGGAAACGAATATATTCTCTTCTCAGAACAGATTGTTGGTGTATTATACTCTTTTTTATTTCGGATGCCTACTCAAAGAAAAATGCTTATACATATTTCGCTTCGGCCCGTCAATTTTTTTTCTTGACATAAATGGCCTTTTCCCTTAGCCAGTAAGGAAAATGAGCGTTCTTGCGAAATTGCCAACCACAGATCCAAAAAACTTATGAAACATACCAATGGACAAAGATCAACCTCCTGCTGAATCGAACCAGTCCCTGCTTCGTCGACTTCTCCAATTTTCACGACTCACCACCCAACCCGACACCGCCGAAGACCTGGAGCAGGAAATCCAGGAACTGATCGAAGAAGGTGAAGAACAGGGGCTCATCTCCAGCCACGAAGGTCAGATGATCAGCTCCATCTTCGAATTCCGCGGCACCTTCACCAGGGAAATCATGACCCCGGCGACCGATATCGTCAGCGCGCCGGTAACCGCCTCGGCCTGCGACATCATCAAGCTCATCAAAAGCAAGGGGTACAGCCGCATTCCCATCTATGAACAAAGCCCGGACAACATCATCGGCTTTCTTCATGCCAAGCAACTGCTCACCTGCTCGACGGAAAACGGCCTGCCCTCCATCCGCGAAATGCTCAATCCTCCGGTTTTTGTCAAGGAGGAAGACAAAATCGTTTCCCTGCTGCTCGACTTCCAGACCCAGAAACGCCACATGGCCTTTGTCACCGACGAGTTCGGCGGCATCCGCGGCCTGGTGACCATGGAAGACATCCTGGAAGAAATCGTCGGCGAAATTGCCGATGAAACCGACATGCAGATCGAGGAATGGCAGGTTGTCAATGACACGACCGTTATCACCTCCGCCAAGGTCGACATTGAAAAAATCGAGGAATTCTTTGACCTCGAATTCCCGGAAGGGACCTATGAATCGGTGGGCGGCTTTATCATCAACCAGCTCGACCGCATTCCGGAAAACGGCGAGCAGACCACCTTCGGCCCGCTCACCTTTACCGTGCTTTCCGCCAGCAAGCGGCGCATCAGAAGTGTCAAGATAGAGAAAAACAACGGCTGATCGCGCGAGCCGAAATTTCATCCGACAACAGACCTCCGAAACAGATGACATCGATACCATTTTACGGGCGGCAGTCTCCCCTCCCGGAAGCATATAGACGTTTGCCGTTTTTTATCATGAGTGCGATGCTGCTTTGGCTTGCCTCTCCGGGTCCGGGTTTTTCAGCGCTGGCCTGGTTCGCCCTGATCCCACTGATAATCGGCTGTTCGGGGATTTTACCGCGGCAGGCCGCCCTGTTCGGTTTTACGGCCGGACTCCTCTACTATCTCCTCATGCTCTACTGGGTCGTCATCTCGCTTTCCACCTACGGCAACCTGCCCTGGTGGCTCTGCGCCATCGCCCTGATCCTGCTTGCCGCCTACATGAGTCTGTATCTCGCTTTTTTCTGCGCCGGTCTCAGCTGGTCCATGCGGACAACCGCACCGGTCTGGATCGGCCCGCTGCTCTGGGTGGCCCTTGATTACGTCCGTGGTTTTCTATTCAGCGGCTTTCCATGGCAGGATGCGGGATACACCCAGTTCTCCAACAGCCTCTTGATCCAAACAGCCGATCTGGCCGGGCACCACGGCATCACCTTTCTCCTTGTCCTGACCAACTGCCTCCTCGCAACGCTTCTTTTGCCGACGCCAAAGAAACGCGCATGGCGCGGCAAAACCCTCCTTCAGTGCGGCAGCGCTTTTGCCTTGCTTGGCGCGGCCTTTTTTTATTCATCGCTCCGGCTCGAAAATATCACGGCCGACATGGCAACCGCCCCGCGGCATCAGGTAACGGTAGTCCAGGGCAATATTGATCAGAACCAGAAGTGGCTGCCGGAAAACCAGCAAGACACGGTTGAACACTATATCAACTTGAGCGTCGAGGAGGCGAAGCGGCACAAGTCCCGGCTGGTCATCTGGCCGGAAACCGCCATGCCCTTCTATCCCCCGACGAGTCACCTCTTTCCCGAACTGCTGAACCGCACCGTGTTCAGCCATGACTTTTCGCTGCTCGCCGGCGCCCCCTATTTTGTTGACAGCGACGGCACGAAAGAATTTTACAACAGCGCCATGCTGATCCGCCCGGACGCGTCGCGCTCCATTTATTTCAAACAGCATCTTGTTCCCTTCGGCGAATATATCCCTTTGAGCGACGTCCTGCCGTTGCCCGGCCCGGTGGTTCAGACAGTGGGCAATTTTTCCCGGGGCCGCAGCGCCGAGCCCCTTGTTGACGGCAATGCCCGCCTCGGCATCCTCATCTGTTTTGAATCAATCTTTCCCGATCTTGCCCGCCGGACGGTGCAAGGCGGGGCAAACCTGCTGGTCAACATCACCAATGACGCATGGTTCGGCCGATCAAGCGCCTCCATTCAGCACCTGTCCATGGCAGTGCTGCGTGCCGTGGAAAATCGCCGCAGCCTGGCACGAGCCGCCAATACGGGAATCAGCTGCTTTATCGACCCCGCCGGCCGGATCAGCGGACAGACCCCGCTTTTTGTTGCCGCAAAAGAAAGCGCCGACCTCCCCCTGCTGATGCAGCCGGCGTTCTTCACCCGCACCGGCCACCTTTTCCCCGTTCTTTGCCTATTTCTGTTGATTCCCCTGGCAATCCTGATACGCAAAGGGCGAAAAACGACTCCGCTTTCCTGAACGCAATCCGTCCCACCAGCAGGCGGAGTTTTTCTTGGCGCATTTTCAATTTTCGTGTATATGAAAAGATTCAGTGCGGTTTTTATAAATCCATTCCTTACTCATCATTCCGTATAAAAAGAAAAGATATGTCAGCAGAACTGAAACAGCAACTTTACGAAATTCAAACAAGGCTGCTCGCCTTAAAGGAGCATCTTTGAATTAGCCGACAAAAGAGAAAAGCTCGAAGAACTCGAGGCGCTGAGCGCTCATCCCGATTTCTGGAATGACATCCCCAAGGCCAGGAAAATCCAGCAGGAAATAGGTAAACTGCAGTATCCCATTGAAGGATGGGAAGATCTGCATCAGATGATGGAAGACGCCGAAATTCTGCTTGAGCTCGCCATTGACGAAAAAGACGCGGAAACCGAGAAGGAGGCGACCCAGACCCTTGACCTTCTTGACGACAAAATGTCCGCCTTTGAACTGGAATGCATGTTCACCGGCGAGCACGACGAGAACAACGCCATGCTCACCATTCATGCAGGCGCCGGCGGGACCGAGGCACAGGACTGGACCGATATCCTCCTGCGCATGTATCTGCGCTGGGCCGAGCAGAAAGGTTTCACCACCGACATTCTTGATCTGCAGTCCGGCGATGAGGCGGGGGTAAAAAGCGTTACCATCATGGTCAAAGGCCGCTACGCATACGGCTATCTGCGTTCGGAGATGGGCATCCACCGCCTGGTGCGCATTTCTCCTTTTGATGCGGGCGGCAGGCGGCACACCTCTTTTGCCTCGGTGTTCATCTTCCCGGAACTTGACGACACCATCGAAGTGGAAATCAATGAAAAGGATCTGCGCATCGACACTTACCGGGCAAGCGGCGCCGGCGGCCAGCATGTCAACAAGACAAGCTCCGCCATCCGCATCACCCATCTGCCGACCAACATCGTTGTTCAGTGCCAGAATGAGCGATCCCAGCACCGCAACAAGGACACGGCGATGAAAATGCTCAAGGCGCGGCTCTACGAAAGGGAGAAGTCCCTGCAACAGGAGCAACGGGAAGACCTGGGCGGCGAGAAGAAGGAAATTGCCTGGGGCAGCCAGATCAGATCCTATGTCATGCAACCTTACCGACTGATCAAGGATCATCGTACCGGCCAGGAAAGCGGCAATGTCGACGCGGTGATGGACGGCAATCTCGATCCGTTTATCAAGGCCTATCTTCTGTGGCAGAAATAGTCAAGTCAACGTTTCCCGTTGGCTCACGTATCGCCCCAAAAGAGCTTTCATCGCAATCAAACTGTCGGCAAGCCAGTCAGGAGTCGAAAAAATTGAATCAAGATACCAATTCCTTTTTCTGACGCCTGCCGCGGCCACACACAATTGCGATGAAAGCCGACCGAAATGAGATTGCCCGCCTTGCCGAATCATGCGCCAAATGCGGGGCATGCACCTCGGTTTGCCCTGTTTACCAGGTGACGGGGCGGGAATCTCTGACCGCCAGGGGCCGGCTGCATCTCTTGAGCCGGCTTGCCTCTCCCCGCTCCGCCGCTTACGGCTCAATCTTCTCCGCCTGCCTTCTTTGCGGCGCCTGCAGCGATGCCTGCCCACGCAACATCGACACGCTTTCCCTCATCATCCAGGCCCGGGATGAAATTCCCGCGTATGCCCAGTGTCATTATGCGGAAAAGCTTCTTGCCAGAAAAACGCTGGCATCGCCGCTTCTGCTGGAAAAAATTTCACGACTCGGCAAAAATCTTGCCGGCCTCCTGCCCTCGACAAGCGGCCTGCGGCATAAACTGTTCCTGCTCGGCGACGATGCGTTCCCGGAACGCGGCGAACCATTCCCCACCCCGGCAAGGTGCGATTCATCTCCGCCCACCGTCAGCTACTTCAGCGGCTGCCTGGCCCGCTATCTTAACCCGGATATCCACGCCGCCACCGGGTTTCTTACCCAAAAATTTGCCGGCAGCAGCCTGCTTGCCCCCGAAGAGCAGCACTGCTGCGGACTTGCTTCTTTTTCCTCGGGAAAAATCGAGGAGGCCCGAGAACTGGCGCGAAAAAATATCGCTGCTTTTGCCGATCACTCCCTGCCCATTCTCACCTCCTGCGCCTCCTGCTACAGCCACTTACGCTCCTATCCAAAGCTCCTGGAGGATGACAACCACTGGGCCGGCAAGGCCGCGGACTTTGCCGGCAGGCTAGAGGAATTTTCCTCCTTTTTCCTGAAATACACCGAACGCCTGCCGGAAAAGAAGCCCGCCGGTCCAACCGGCAGCCGGTCCGCAATTTTTTACCACGATCCGTGCCACCTCCGCTTCGGCCCGGACAAAATCCTGACTCAGCCCAGGGAGCTCATCCGACAACTTACAGGGACAAAACCGATGGAAGCGGCCGCCGGCCCTCACTGCTGCGGACAGGGAGGCCTCTTTCACCTGGCACACCCTGATCTTTCGCAAAAAATCCTCTCCGGCGCCATGGCAAATTTCATGAAACTATCCGCCAAGCAAATTGTCACTACCTGCAGCGGCTGCCTTCTCCAATTACGTCAGGGCACAGGCAGCAGTGGACAAGACAAGGAGGTGCTTCACCTCGCCGTCTTGCTGGCCCGAGTTGCAGCCAGGCGCGAAAAAGGCTGAACTCCACGCTCTTCTTTTTTAAGCGGTTTCAAAATAACAGTTGAAAATTATTAGAATATCATGAACAATTATCCCCATTATGTCTTGCTTTTCCCCCTGTTAAATTCATTTTAGGAGGTGTTATGCGATTACAATCTTTTTTTCTCTTCACGCTTCTCGCTTTGCTTACGGCCGCCCTGCCTGCCCGCGCCGAGGTTGACTGGGAATCCACCGCATCTTTTAAGTCAGGCACCACCCCTCTTGATCTGGCCAGTTCCCTGAACGGCAAATACGTCTTTGTCCTCAGCAAGGGGATGGTGAACATTTACGCCAATGACGGGCAGCTCCAAGGCAGTATTGCCGTTGATCCTGCTTTCAACCGGATAGCCGTTTCCGGTCTTGACCTGGCCAACCTGGAGGACAAAATCTTCTTAAGCAGTGACACCAGCGGACAGGTTCAGGAGATAAGCTATTCCTTCATCGTCAAAATCGACACCACCGGTGCCCCCTTCCTCGGCGCCCCGAATGCACCTGTCACCCTGGTTGTTTTCAGTGATTTCCAGTGCCCCTACTGCGCCCGCCTGGCTCCCGTTTTTGAAGAGATTCTCGTCAAGAACCCGGATACCGTGAAAATCGCCTACAAGCATTTCCCCCTGCGTGGTCACAAGGAGGCCACCCCGGCGGCCATTGCCGCTGTCGCCGCCCACAAGCAGGGCAAATTCTGGCAGTATCACGATTCTCTTTTTCAAAATATGCAGCAGCTCAGTCCCCAGAAATTTCAGGAAATCGCCACATCGCTTCAGCTGAACATGGAACAGTTCAATAAAGACATGGCTGATCCGCAATCCATGGCCATCATCGGCAAGGACCAGCAGGAAGGTGTCGGGATCGGCGTCAAAGGCACCCCTTCGCTTTTTGTCAACGGCAGAACGGCCAAGGACAGAAGCGTCGCCGGCCTGCAAAAGATGATCGATGAAGAGCTGGCCAAAATTAAGGCAGGGAAATAACGGCACATGGCAAAGACAGCAGCGCAGCTGGAGTTGTCGTTTGCCGACAATGAAGCAGCCCGCCTGCTTTACGGCGACCTGAACCGGAATCTGCAGGCCATTGAAAAGTCGGCGGGCGTCACGGTCAAGGCCCGGGGAACAACCCTGACCATATCGGGCCTTGACCATGCAGTTGCCGCCACCGCCACCACATTAAACCAGCTCTATGACCTGATCGTTACCGGCTACCCGGTCTATCCCGCCGATGTTGCCTATGCCCTGCGGATCATGGAGCGCTCTCCCCGGGCCAATCTCAAGGAAATATTTCTGGACCAGGTCTACATCACGGCCAAACAGCGGATTGTTTCCCCCAAAAGCATCAACCAGAAGCTCTATATCGAGGCCATTCGCAACAACGACATTGCCTTCGGCATCGGCCCGGCCGGTACCGGAAAAACATATCTGGCGGTGGCCATGGCCATTGCCGCCTACAGCGCGGATCAGGTCAAATCGATTATCCTCACTCGACCGGCGGTCGAGGCGGGTGAAAATCTCGGTTTTCTGCCCGGGGATCTGGTGGAAAAGATCAATCCCTATCTTCGCCCTCTCCATGACGCCTTAAATGACATGCTGGGCCGGGAAAAGGCCAAGGATCTGATCGAACGGGAAATCATAGAAATCGCCCCCCTGGCCTTCATGCGCGGCAGAACCTTGAACAACGCCTTCGTCATCCTTGACGAAGCCCAGAACACCACCCCTGAACAAATGAAAATGTTTCTGACCCGTCTCGGCTTCAGTTCAAAAGCGGTCATCACCGGGGATATCACCCAGATCGACCTGCCTCATGAACGCGGCTCCGGCCTTATCCATGCGGCACGAATACTCCAGAAAGTCAAAGGCATCTCCTTCAGCTATTTCACCGATGTCGACGTGGTGCGCCATCCCCTGGTGCAGCAGATCATCCGGGCCTACGAGAAGGCGGGCAAGGGTCACTCAAACAAGGACAAAGGCCATGCCCGTTCTGGTGACAACAGAAATTGATCAGCTCTCCTGTTCATTGCGGCAAATGGAAAAAACAGCGGAAACGCTGCTTGCGCACACGGGAAGGAACGACTATGAACTGAGCATTCTGCTGGTTGACGACCGCAGAATGACCGAATTAAATTCCTCCTACCGCGGGAAACATACGCCCACCAATGTCCTCTCCTTCCCCATGCTGGACCCTGATGATGAAGAGGAGAACGGAATGCCGCGGCTGCTTGGCGATATCGTCATTTCACTTGACACGGCGGAACGGGAAGCGACGGAAACGGGCAGGAGCCTCGACGATTATCTGGCCGTCCTCTTGGTGCACGGCTATGTCCATCTCCTGGGCTTTGACCACGAACAGGGGGAGGAAGAAGAAGCCGGCATGCGCGCCATGGAAAAAAAATTTCTTGATTTGCTGGCAGTGCCAGGCCGCGGAATGACACCGCTTGGAGAATGATGAGGTGCACCGTTGATGCATGCCCGGCTTACAACCTTCCAGAATCAGGACGACTCAACGATTAACGATTTTACAAATTTATTTTTGCACTTGGAGAAGAAAAGGAAATGGCAAAACTAGCAATCAATGTCGACCACGTTGCCACCCTGAGACAGGCCAGAGGAATCACCGAACCAGACCCGGTGCTGGCCGCCGGCATCTGTGAACTTGCCGGGGCGGCAGGCATTGTCGTCCACCTGCGCGAAGACCGACGCCACATCCAGGACCGGGATGTAAAAATCCTGCGCGAGACGGTAAAAACCAAGTTGAATCTGGAAATGGGCGCGGCCGAGGAAATCATCGCCATTGCCCTCCAGGTGAAACCGGACATGGTGACCCTGGTCCCGGAAAAAAGAGCCGAACTGACCACCGAAGGAGGTCTTGACGTGGCAGGCCAACAGGAACACCTGACCAAAGTCATCGATCGCATGACGAATGCGTCGATACCGGTCAGCCTCTTCATCGATCCTGATTCCGCCCAGATTATTGCGGCAAAAAAAGCAGGGGCCGCCTTTGTCGAGATCCATACCGGCCGCTACAGCGACGCAATAACGGAAGAAGAGGCAAACAGGGAATTTGCCATGATTGCCGCTGCAGTGGATGAGGCCCATGCGGCCGGACTGCGAATCAATGCCGGCCACGGACTCAATTACCTCAACACGGCCCGGATTGCACGGCTGGGAAAAATCGAAGAACTGAGCATCGGCCATGCGATCATGGCCAGGGCGATATTTGTCGGACTTGACCAGGCGGTGCGGGAGATGCTGGCTCTCATCCCTTAAAAACCGGCCCCGACTCAGGCTTTCCGGTATTGCCCGATACAGTTCGTTTTTATCGAGGGGCCATTTCTTTTTCTTCGGGAGTCATGCCGCGAACGTAAATCTGCATCGTACTCTTCTGCAATTCGACCACCACCTGATTTTCCCGTTTATCGAGAACCCGGACGGTCTTGCCGATGGTGACCGACACACCGGGATACAAGGTACCATAAACATAGATGGATTCAGTGGCGGCCTGTTCGAGATCGCGGTCGAGCTGCGTCTCCATTTCGGTCAGCTGGTTATTTTTCTCCATGACTTCAGGCATCATCTTATTGAGTTCCGCGAGAATATTAGCCTTTTCGCCGCCGAAATCCTTGCCTTCCGCCTTTTTCATCTCATTGAGGGCGCTGATGTTCTTAAGAACCTCATTCATCCGGTTCGGCCAATAGGCCTTTGCCGCCTCAATCTGTCGTTTCCTTTTTTCCAGCTCAGGCCGCAGGCCGACAATAACTTCCGTCACCACCTCCGCCTCCGAGCCCAGTTCTTTCACATGCAAGCTGCCGCCGAGGATGTATTTGCCGCCGATAACCACGCCTTTGCCCTGCAACACGGTCATATTACCACCGGTTTTGACCCGGCCCTGAACGACAAAATTGTTCACGGTCAGGCTTCCCCGCGCCTCGATCTCGCCGAAATTCTCGCAGAAATCAATGGTGATATTCCCCTTGGCCCGCACCTCGGCATCAAGGCCAATCACCCCTCCGCTTATTTTGATATTACCGCCGGCAAGAATCTGGGCATTGTTCACGCCCTTGCCGACCACCACATCTCCCTTGCACTTAATCTTGAAACCGGGCAACACTTCCCCGGTTATTTCAAGACGGGTGCCGCAAAAGGCAATGTTTCCTACAGTCATGTCCACATCGCTTGCGACAACATGTTCGGCATACACCGCGGGCTTGCCGTCAGCCATGACAAACTTGCCGTCGATGGTCGCGGTCACATTGAGACCGTCTTCGCTCAGCTCCACACCGGGCCCGCATTTGATCGCAACATCCTTGCCTGGTTTGGGGACAATCTCCTCCCCCAGCACGTTTTGACCGGGAACACCGGCGGTGGCGGGTATTTTTTTCAACAGCAGCGAGCCTGCCGCCACATTGACAATGTTGCCGAGTTCACGAAAATCGACCCTGTCCTTGCCCATCATCTTCGACCGCAGTTGGCTGATGATGGATGGCTTCACCACCGGTTTTATTTTGGCGTTTTCACCGGGAACAACTTCTTTGCCGCCGGCCACAACGGTTTTTCCCTCCCGTGCGGGCGGCAGCTTCGACACAAAGCCGAAAACAACCCCGCGTTCCCGCACTTCCTTCAAAATGTCATCAAACGGCACATCGTCAAAGGAATACTCATCATCGACAAGCTGCAGGAAAGCCTTCAATTTGTCCTTGGTCAGCTTGAGCAGAAAACGGTCATTGCAGATTTTGACCGGTTTTTTTGACAGGTCTTCCATTATTCGATCAATTTTAGCTGTTTCCGTCCGCCAAAATCAAGATAACGGCAAACGGAAGAGGAATAAGAGGCACTTTCCCGGCACAACGCCTTTAATAATTTAGCACAATGTAGCAAAACAATTAAATTATCTTTTCCAACTGCTTGATTTTTTCATATTCACCGAGCACAACCAAGGTATCGCCACCGAGAATTATGGTGCCCAGGTTCGGATTAAACTGCATTTCACCGCCGCTCCGCTTAATGGCCACGACGATGAGATCAAAATCTTTACGAATATTGGAATCAAGCAGGGTTTTATTGACCAGTTGCCCCTTGACCGATACCAGTAACTCCTCGAGACGGAGGCCAAGCGCCCCGCCGTGCACGGTCAGATCGATAAAATCGGTCACCGTCGGACGCAGAACATGATGCGCCATCCTGGTTGCGCCGATGTAATAGGGCGAAAGAACCTTATTGGCGCCGGCCCGGAGAAGCTTCGTTTCAACCCCTTCAATTCCGCTTGAACGCGCCATGATATACAACTCGGAATTCAGTCCCCTGGCGGAAAGAACGATGTACACATTGTCTGCGTCGGAAGAGACGACGGCGATGAGCCCTTTCGCCTTTTTAACGCCCGCCTTAAGAAGCATATCGTCATTTGACGCCTGACCTTCAAGAAAAAGATAGCCGAGCTCCGAAAGTCTTGCGACAACCGCCGGATCATTTTCAATAACGACAAAAGGTTTGCCGCCGTCCTTCATCAACTTGGCAATAACCTGGCCGATACGCCCGAATCCGCAGATGATATAATGATTCGTCAATTCCGATACCTTTTTCTTCATGTTCAATCTCCCGTAAACAGCCTGGATTCTCCCTTCAACCACCGCCTCGGTGATATTGGTGAAAACCAGCATGACAAAACCGACCCCGATCAAGATGAGCACCATGGTGAAAACCCGCCCCTGGGGACTGAGATGAACCACCTCTCCATAACCCACCGTGGTGATAGTGATCAACGTCATATACAGGCCATCAACAAAACTGCTGTTTTCCAGCAGCATATAGCCAAAGGTGCCGAAAAGAAGAATGAGCACAAGAAGAAGCCCTGCCGTAACGGATTTATGCATGGCAGGGGCTCGCACATGGAAAGGGAAGAAAAATCGCTCTTGTCATAACGGCATTGCCTTGAAATTATTTTCACATTCAGTAAAGTTTTTCCCGCAACCAGCCGATGAATTTAGCATAAAGAAAAGTGTATGGAAAGATAAACAACGAGAGGCAAAAACCATCATGACCCGCCAGGAAGCTATCAGAATTCTCATGTTGAGTCCCTTTTATTTCCGCATGACCCTTGCCGACCGCAAGCTCCTGGTGTCGGAGTTCTGTTGCCTGCACAGCCCAAAAGAACAATAAGCCTCCTTGTTGCCGAATGCCTCCTGCCCGGTATATCCCGGCGCACTCCACCCCGCCCACCCCGCTTAATCCCGCAGCCGAATGAACATCTATTCATTTTTTATGGCGGAGTTTTCCATCTTGAGCTATAGTGATCTGCCATATATTATAAAATACTGCAATTACATCATGTTACGTTAAATTAAGCAATGTTGTTTCACCATCAAACTTTTTAAATCAAGGAGAGACGAGATGAACATCTTAATTTTCGGGCCCAACGGCAGCGGAAAAGGCACACAGGGTGCCAAAGTTCAAGAAAAATACAAAATTCCCCACATCGAGTCCGGTGCAATCTTCAGAAAAAACATCAAAGGCGGCACGGAACTGGGCAAAAAAGCCAAGGAATATATTGACCGCGGTGATCTGGTTCCCGACAACATCACCATTCCGATGATCCTTGACCGGCTGAAAGAAGATGACTGCAAAAAAGGCTGGCTGCTTGACGGGTTTCCCCGCAACAAGGTGCAGGCGGAAACCCTGGCCAAGGCATTGAAGGATGCGGGCATTGATCTGAATTACGTCATAGAGATCATGCTTGACCGTCAGATCGCCAAAGAACGTATCATGGGCCGCCGTTTGTGCGCCAACGACAACAATCATCCCAACCACATCGCTTTCGATGCGATCAAGCCGGTTGAGAAAGACGGCAGGCTGGTTTGCCGCGTCTGCGGCGGCGAACTGAGCACCCGAGCCGACGACCAGGATGAAGAAGCCATCGGCAAACGCCACAACATCTACTATGACACCAACACCGGTACCATGGCCGCGGTCAATTATTTCAAGGGCATTAACGGACCCAAGGTTATTTCCGTGGACGGCTCGGCCGGTATCAAGGAAGTGCTTGAATCCATCATGAAACAGCTTGATTAAAAAAAAGTCAAAGTGCGCTAAAATTTAAAGTGCCTAAAGTAAAAAGTTTTTCCCATCATAAAAAACCCATAACTTTAGGCACTTTAGTGCACTTATACATTCAGGCATTTTCTAATGTTCCTTCCTGCCAAACTCTTCCCATGATTTTTCATAAATATCATCCAGCGCCCGTTCGAGCTTGAGCCGGTATTCTTCCAGGCCGGCGTTGTCCAGCTCCAGCGGAACGAAAAAAGGTCTGCCGTAACAGAGAGCCACCCGGGAAAAGGGCAAGGGGATGGCGGTCCGGTCCCAGCTGCGGAAACTTTTATAGCGTGATGCCGCCCAGCCCACCGGCAGAATCGGCGCACCCGTCCTCGATGCCAGCAGGATCGTGCCGGCCTGGGCCTTGCGGGCCGGACCCTGCGAGCCGTCCGCCACCAGAACCACCGTTTTGCCGTTTCTCATCTCCCGCATCAAGCCTTTCATCGCGCCGATGGCCCCTTTGTTGCGCGACCCCCGCACCGTGGAAAACCCCTTGCCTTCAAGAATCCGGGCAATATATTCGCCGTCCTTGCTGGCACTGACCATGGCCACGAAGGGCACATGACGGGCATGGTGGACAATATAAATAACCCCGTAGTGCCAGAAGGAGACAATAAATGGTTTGTTGCCCGCAATCAGGTGACGGAAATGTTCATGGCCGTGCCGGGTCACCCGGCAGGTGGCAAACAACGCAAATGAAACGATACGAAACAGCAGCGGCGCAGCCCACAGGCAAAAGCGACGGAAAAGCCCCGCTTTTCCATGCCTGTCCCCTGACTCCTGATTCCCGCCCTTTACAGCCATTCTAATTCCTGTTCCTTCAAAAGCGTAATTTGATCCCTGATGTCGGCAGCCTCTTCAAAGGCCAGATCCCTGGCCTTGGCCATCATCTCTTTTTCCAGTTTTTTGATGCGGTTCCGCAGCTCCTTGAGGCTGACAAACTCCTCTCGGTTTTCAGCAGCCTGCTGCGGAGGAGCGGCAGGGGTACCCTCATAAATGGTTTCCATCGCGTTCTTGATGGAGGAGCGCACGGTTGTCGGCGTGATGCCGTGCCGCAGGTTAAACTCCCGCTGCAGCACCCTTCTCCTGTTTGTTTCATCAATGGTGCGCTGCATGGAGCCGGTCACCTTGTCGGCATAGAGAATCACCATGCCTTCGGCATTTCTGGCCGCCCGCCCACAGGTCTGAATCAGGGAACGATCACTGCGCAAAAATCCTTCCCTGTCCGCATCAAGCACGGCAACCAGCGACACTTCCGGAATATCAAGCCCCTCCCGCAGCAGGTTGATGCCGATCAGAACGTTGAATTCTCCCTGACGCAGTTCCCGCAGCAGCTCAATGCGCTCCAGGGTCTTGATGTCGGAGTGGAGATAGCGCACCCTGACTCCCAGTTTTTCGTAATAATCAGTCAGGTCTTCCGCCATCCGCTTGGTCAGGGTGGTGACAAGCACAGCCTCACCGCGGGATTCGCGCCGACGGATCTCTTCAAGCAGATCATCAACCTGGCTGTCGGCGGGCCGCACCTCAATGACGGGATCAAGCAGTCCGGTGGGCCTGATGATCTGCTCCACCACTTTGCCGCGGGCCCGTTCCTGTTCAAAATTGCCGGGGGTGGCGGAGACGTAGATCGCCTGGTTGATGCGACGGTCGAATTCATCGAACTGCAGGGGGCGGTTGTCCAGGGCGGAAGGCAAGCGGAAACCGAATTCCACCAGGGTCTGCTTGCGTGACCTGTCCCCCCGGTACATGCCGCCGATCTGAGGAATAGTGATATGGCTTTCATCGGCAAAAAGGATAAAATCCGGGGGAAAATAATCGAGCAGGGTGGGCGGCGCTTCTCCGGGCTGCCTGCCGGTCAGATGCCGACTGTAGTTTTCAATGCCGTTGCAGTAGCCGAGTTCGCCGATCATCTCCAGATCAAACATGGTTCGCTGCTCCAGACGCTGCGCCTCCACCAGCCGCCGTTCCTTTTCAAAAAAAGCGAGCCGTTCCCTCAGTTCGCCCTTGATGGTTTCCATGGCCCGGGCCAGCACCTCTTTTGAGGTGACAAAGTGGCTGCCCGGAAAAACCGTCACCTCTTCCATGACCCCCATCACCCTGCCCCGCAACGGGTCCACCAGGGAGATCGCCTCGATGGTATCACCGAAAAATTCCACCCGCAGGGCGCTGTCCTCCTCATAGGCGGGAAAAATTTCCATGACATCGCCCCGCACCCGGAAGGTGCCGCGATGAAAGGAATAATCGTTGCGTTCATAGAGCATGTAGACCAGCCGCCGCTGAATTTCCTGCAGCGGATAATCTTCCCCCCGTTTCAGGAAGAGATGCATGTTCTTGTATTCGTCCGGCGAACCGAGCCCGTATATGCAGGAAACACTGGCAACAATGACCACATCCCGGCGGGTCAGCAGTGAACGGGTGGCGGAATGACGCATTTTGTCGATGGCGTCGTTGATGGAGGAATCTTTTTCAATATAGGTGTCGGATTGCGGGATATAGGCCTCGGGCTGATAATAGTCATAGTAGCTGACAAAATATTCCACCGCGTTTTCCGGGAAAAGATCCTTGAACTCGGCAAAGAGCTGGGCGGCCAGGGTCTTGTTGGGGGCCATGACCAGGGCCGGCCGCTGGGTGCGGGCAATGACATGGGCCATGGTAAAGGTCTTGCCGGAACCGGTTACCCCCAGCAGAACCTGCTCCCGTTCTCCCCGCGCAATGCCCCGGCTCAGGTCGTCAATGGCCTTCGGCTGGTCGCCGGCCGGGGCAAAGGGGGAATGAATTTTAAAACCGGTGTTCATAGCCGCTGAAGGTGATGTCCCGTCTCTGCCCGTCCTGGTGGAGGAAAACCTTGGTGCCGTCGACAATTTTTCCCAGCCGGAAAATCGGCCGGCCATGCTGCGCGCACAATTTCTCCAGGGCTGCCCTGTTTTCGCCGGGCACGGTAAAGACAAGCTGATAATCTTCACCGCCGGACAGGGCGAAATCAAGCGCGGCAACCCCGAGGGACTCCGCAGCCGTGATCAGGGGGGCTGCCAGCGGCACCTGATCCGCTTCAATCTCCGCGCCGACATTACTTGCCTTGCACACATGGGCAAGATCCGTGGCCAGACCGTCGGAAAGATCCATCATGGCATGGATGAGCCCGCTGCCGGCCAACAGCCGGCCCAAGACAACCTGTGGAACGGGATCACAATGGGCGTTCACCAGCTGGACGTAGCGATGGTCATGCTGCATGTGCCGTCGACACAGTTCCAGACCGCAAGCGGCATTGCCGAGATGGCCACTCACCCACACCTCGTCACCCGGCAAGGCGCTATCCCGATAACAGACGTCTTTTCCGGCCATTTCACCGCAGATGGTAATGGTCAGCATGATTCGCTCCGGGGAGAAAACGGTGTCCCCACCCGCCAGCACCACGTCATAGTCGGAGAGGGCAGTAAAAACACCATCCAACAACCGGTCGACAACCTCCTTGGTACAGGCGGAGGGCAGGCCCAGGGCAAAAAGGGCGAAACGTGGTGTCCCGCCCATGGCGGCAATATCGCTCACGTTGACACTCACCGCCTTTCGTCCCAGCAATTGCGGGGGATGCCAGGACAAATCAAAATGCACCGACTCGATCAGCGTGTCCATGGTCCACAGGTCAACAATTCCGTCCGCTCCGGCAACAACGGCGCAGTCATCGCCGATGCCCTTGACAAGCCGGTCGGATGTTCGCTGCTGCCGCGCGATCTGTTCAATAATCTTTCTTTCAGCCAAATGCGTCATGGACGGCCTTGAAAAAAAACAGAAAAAATTGAGTTTAATGAATTCGTAAAAAGTCATTTTCGTAACGCAGAGACACGAAGCAACAAAGAAAACATATTGTTTCAAGAAGTAATTTCTTTGTGAGTTTGTCTCTCTGCGTTAAAATTTCATTTTTTTTTACGAGTTCATCAGGTTTACTCGCCCCCAGCATTGTCCTTCACCAGCTCAGGATGATGATCGGCAAGATAACGTTGCAAACACTTTCTCGCTTCGATGGAGGAGGAGCTTGCCAGCAATTGTGCCGCCAGCTCTTCCACCTCGTCCGACCGGCTTTTACGGATCATTTTTTTTATAAAAGGTATGGCCGGGGGGTGCATGCTGAAGGAATCCAGCCCCAGCCCAAGCAGCACGGGAAGATACTTTTCCTGTCCGGCCATCTCGCCGCAGATGCCGACCTCGATACCGCCCCGGTGACCGGATTGCACAACGTGGCTGATCATCCGCAGCACCGCCGGGTGCAGAGGCTCGTACATGTGGGCAACCTGCTCATTGCCCCGGTCAATGGCCAGGGCATACTGGATAAGATCATTGGTGCCGATACTGAAGAAATCAACCTCCCGCGCCAGGGTATCCGCCACCGCCACCGCACTCGGCACCTCCACCATAATGCCGAACTTGACATTCTCATCAAAAGGGATGCCCTGCCCTCGCAAATCCTCCCGCAATCGTGCAATAATTTCCTTTACCTGTATCAGTTCACAGTACGAGGATATCATGGGGAAAAGAATGCGAAGATTCCCAGCGGTGCTTGCCCTGAGCAGCGCCCTGAGCTGGGTGGTAAAAATGGCCGGCTCCCGCAGTGAATAGCGGATAGCCCGCAGTCCGAGGGCCGGGTTTGCCTCCCGGCATCTCTCGCCAGCCTTGCATCGTTTCACGGCCGCTCCTTTTCCCTGCCCGACAAACAGCTTGTCGCCCCCGACATCAAGGGTTCTGATCGTCACCGGAAACGGCGCGGCCAGCGACAGCAAATCGCGATACGCGTCCAAAAGGGTTTCCTCATCAGGGAGATGGTCTGCCGCCAGATAGAGATATTCACTTCGGAACAGTCCGACACCGGCGGCGCCACACTGAAAAGCCTGACTGATTTCGTCACCGCTTTCCAGGTTCGCCTCAACGTTTACCCGCATGCCGTCAACGGTTTCGGAACGCAGATGAGCATGGCCCGCCGCCTCAAGACTGTAACGCCGGAGATGACTCTGCCGTTCCTGATAACGGGATATCAGATCAACGGAGGGATTGATGAAAACACGGCCGGTGGAACCATCCAGAATAAGCAGATCACCATCATGAACCCCGGCGGCAATATCCTTGACCCCGACCACTGCGGGTATTCCCAAGGTGCGCGCCACAATGGCGGCGTGAGACGTTTCCCCGCCCATGGCGGCAAGGAAACCAACGCTGTTTCCGCGCATGTGCAGAATATCCTCCGGGGAAAAATCCCGGGCAACAAGAACCACTTTTCCGCCGTTCAGGGCAGGCAGCTTTTCCGTTCCGGACAGTTCGGCAAATATTCCCTCAACCGCATGGCGCACATCATCAAAGCGGGCCCTGATATAGGCATCATCCATGCGGGCGAAAAGCTTTTCCACGTGGGCAAGGGCCTTTTCCAGAGCCCACTCGGCGTTCGCCCTTTCCTTGTCGATGATTTCCAGCGTCCGCTCATAAAGAAATCTGTCCCGCAGCATGAGAAGATGGCTGTCAATGATGGCACCGTAGTCGGCGAGAACAGCGGAAATATGATCCCGCAGCCGGAGCAGCTTTTCTTCCGCTCGGGCAACGGCCTCACGGAAACGCTGCTGTTCCTGCGGAACCTCGGCACCTCCTATTTCCCGCTTCTGGACGGCACCCCCGCATCGGGCAAGCAAAGCCCGGCCGATGACGATTCCCGGCGAGACTCCGATGCCGAAAAACTCCGCCGTCTTGTCCTCGCGCCCGGCCCCGTTCATTGCTCGCCGAATCCTTCGGCTATGAGTCCGGCCAGGGCGGCAAGCGCCTCTTCCGCATCCGGTCCGCTCGCCTTGATGGAAACCGGCGTCCCCTTGGTACAGGCCATGGACATCACATCAAGAATACTCTTGCAATCGGCCTCCATGTCATCCTTGACCAGCTTGATTTCCGCCTCGAATTTCCTGGCCGTTTCCACCAGTATGGCCGATGTCCTGCCATGCAGGCCGAACCGGTTGGCGATTACCATCTCCCTTTGCCGGATTTCCATGATTATTTGACGACCCGGAGCACTGTTTTTTTCTTCTTCGGGGCGGTTTTTTTTTCTTTTTTCGGATCGCTGTTCGGCTTGGTGAAATCCACTGCCTTGATGTACCTTTTTTCACCACCCATGGTAAAAATATCCTTGCCGGTGAATTGCGCCGTCCTCAGCGTCCATACGACCTTCTGCGGCGGCACCGTCAGCAGCTGCATGCTCACATGCCACCACTCGTCCCGTTTCGCACTGTCCCGCTCAAAGCCGGTGACCAGCGCGTAAGTCAAGGTCTGCGGTTTTTCCGCAACGATAATGACAATATCACCTTCTTCGGTGGTCTCTTTTAAACGAAAAATCCTGTGCAGTTCTTCTACTATTTTTTCCATATACCTGCCATGTTGAAAAAAGCCTTGTGAAAAAAGGGGCGAGACACGCTGATGATCTCGATCATTCCGGTCCATTTCGATATCACATACAACGGCGGCAACAAAAAGGCAACAGCGGAAGGAATGATTGCGTCGTCCTTTTTTTTGCCGGAATATGCTGTTTCGTTCGTTTTTTTCGGGAAGAAGAAGGAGAGAGCCGACAAGCTATTTGCAAAAAAAATCGTTTCCATTGTATGTTATCCATTTGATGACTACAATATAAGACAATTTCAGCGGCGGGCCGGCAAACGGGTCACGTTTGGCTGCAAATTTCACTTTGCCGGATGACCGAATAGGCGGGACACACGGGAAAGATTCAAGCACGGAGTGCATGTTTTTTTTCTTTGGCGCCGGCCGGGGATCTCCGGAGAAATACGATTTCAGGTAAAAACATGGAACCTTTTCACATATCATTCTGTCTAACACCCAAAGACGGAACACTGAAAAAATTCGACGCTGTCGCCGGGGCACCACCATCTGAGGCAGTCATATTTGCAGACGGGAAACACCTGCTGACCAGGTTAGGATGCCGGGTGTTCCATGGGAAATGAAGAGCTGCAATCAGAAACCGAACAGCTGGTCCAGGCTTTTCTTGCAGGCGACAAACAGGCCTTTAATCGCCTGGTTCTGCTTTATCAGACAAAGGTCTACAATCTTGCGTTGAATTACGTCAAAAGTCCTGAAGAGGCAAATGACCTGGCCCAGGATATTTTCGTCACGGTATATAAGTCTCTCGGCAACCTGCGGGAGCGGAACAAATTTACATCATGGCTGTATCAGATAGCCATTAACCATTGCCGCAACCGTTACAAAAAACTGTCGCGCAGGGGGTATTTCAGCAACATCTCGCTCGACGACGAAGAGACGTTTATTCAGATTGTCGGAGATGAAGGACCGGAAAAAACGCTTCAGCAGGAAAACACTATCAGGATTGTTCGATCAGCCATTGATGCCATGGGCGAGGCGGAAAAAGAAATTCTTATTTTGCGTGATTTGCAGGAACTGGCATATGAAGAGATCAGCGCCATTCTGGACATCCCGCTGGGCACGGTAAAATCAAAACTTAACAGGGCCAGGTCTTCGCTGAAGGACCGTTTGAAAAAAATCTATAACGATTTATGAGTCTGCTTATGAAATGCGATGATTGTCAAAATTTATTCTCTTTCTATTATGATGGAGAAATTGCCTCGGACCAAAGGACGGCACTTGAATCTCATCTGCGCTCATGCAGTCATTGCAATCGGGAATGGCAGGCTTTCAAGGCCACCCTCTCCATTCTTCACCAGATGCCGACGGCAAAAGTCCCCCCCGGATTTCTCGCCGGCATTCACGGCAAACTCGAAAGCCGATCTTTTTCGGAAAAAATCAAGGAATGGCTGGCAGGGGCAACGGAAAGAAAAGTAGCGATTCCTACCGCTTTCGCCATGCTCGTCATCGGTTTTGCCTGCGCCTCCTTGCTCCAGATCATGCCCTTTTCCGGACAGCCGGGCACGACAACTCCCCAGCCCGACGCATCCTCACGGGCGGAGGTCAGCACTCCGGATTCACCGCCCCCCTCCCTGCTGGCCAAGAACATGCCGGAAAAAACAGGACATCAGGATTTTTACCCAGGCGTTCCCCAGCTGTCCGAGTATGAGGAAGACGACGCCACAGCCTTTCCCCAGTATGCCATGGTCCCCAGGCAGACGGAAAAAAAGGCCCCGACCGCGGTGGATTTCGTCTCAACCGGCGGCCATACGCATTCCTATATTGACAGGCCTCTGCTTTCCCTTTCCCGCTATCACCAGAAGCCCGCCATTCAACCGGATCTGCTGATTTCCATCCACGCGAGTGATCCGGCCGAACAATTGGCTGTGATGCGGCAGATCATGCAATCCCCCGACTGGCAGGCGGATATCTATAACCAGAATACCGTGTTACTTTCCGTTCCGGCCGGCAACTTTGATCAACTCCGCCGCATCTGCTGCCAGAAAACGTCGTCATTTACTCCCGCCTACGCCAGAGACAGCCGCTACATCTCTCCCAAACGCTTCCTGACCGTGGCGGTGACCCTTAATTAAGCAGCAACCACCATTTTTCACAATTCACCATAAGGAATGACTGCAATGCAAAGACACGGCAAAACACATTCACTGATGGCACTTCTCATCAGTGCATCAATTTTCTTCCTGACCCTGCCGGCATTCGCCGGCCGTCCGGACACCTTTGCCCCGCTGGTGGAAAAATACGGCGACACGGTCGTCAACATCTACACCACCCAGACCGTCAAATCACCCCCCATGACGTACCTCCCTTTCCCTGATCATCCGGCCGTGCCGGAACTTTTCAAAAAATTTTTTGAGCAGCCCGGCCCCAACGGCAACGGCTATCACGGTCAGGCCGTGCCGCAGAAGCGGACCAGTCTCGGTTCAGGTGTAATTATTTCGGCTGACGGCTATATCGTCACCAACAACCATGTTATTGATGAAGCGGATGAAATCAATGTGCGCTTTGCCAATCATGAAGAGTATGAAGCAAAAATAATCGGTCGTGACCCTAAAACCGACGTGGCCCTGATCAAGATCGAGCCGAAAGGCGCGTTACCCTATGTCGTGTTCGGCGACTCCGAACTGCTGAAAGTGGGCGATTGGGTGCTGGCCATCGGCAATCCATTCGGCTTTGAGCAGACCGTTACCGCAGGCATTGTCAGCGGCAAGGGCAGAACCCTGGGCAGCGGCGCCTATGAAAACTTCATCCAGACCGACGCCTCCATCAATCCAGGCAATTCCGGCGGGCCGCTTTTCAACATGGACGGCGAGATGGTCGGCATCAACACGGCGATCTACAGCCGCAGCGGCGGCAACATCGGCATCGGCTTTGCCATTCCCGTCAACATGGCAAAAAACGTGGTGGAGCAATTGAAGGAAACAGGCAAGGTTGTCCGAGGCTGGCTGGGCGTCATGATCCAGAACGTCAATCAGGATCTTGCCCAGAAATTCGGCCTCGACAGACCGATCGGCGCGCTGGTCGGCGAAGTCACACCGGATAGTCCGGCGGCAAAGGCCGGCATTGAGGCGGGTGATATCATTGTCGAATACAACGGCAAAGAAATTCTTGAGATGAGCATGCTGCCGAACCTTGTGGCCCAGACTCCGGTTGGGGAAAAGGCTGCGGTCGCCCTTATCCGTAACGGCAAAAAGAAAGAAGTCACGGTGACCATCGCCAAACTTGACGAGGAGACGGCACTTGCAGGGGAACAGTCAACCTCCGTGCTTGGCCTGACGGTGCAGGAACTGACCCCGGAACTGGCGCGCTCCTTTAACATCAAGGAAAAAGGGGGAGTCGTCATCGCCAATGTGGAACCGGGATCAGCCGCGGAGCAAGTCGGCCTGCAGCCGGGCGACTTGATTCTTGAGGTAAACCGCAAGGTCGTCAAGACTGTTGACGAATATAACCAGGCAATGGCGAATCTTGAAAAGAACAGCAGCATCCTGTTACGCGCTAAACGGGACAAACACACCCGTTTTGTGGTGATCGAACCGCAAAAATAACTCGTCATTCCCCCGCAGTAAGCAATTCGGGAAAAAGCTGAGGCCGCAAAGAACCATGATGTTCTTTACGGCCTCTTTTTTTTAAACAACCAGCCAACTGCGGGAATGCGAGATACGATTTTCCCCCTGTCAAACCTGACAACAGGAGGCGACCGCCGCCATGAGCCGGGTAACCAGCTCAGCGCTCTTCCTGCCCGGTTCCTTTTCAACAGCGGAATTGACATCCACGGCAAAAGGCCGGACTTCGGAAATAGCCCGAACGACATTGTCCGGACCAATTCCCCCTGCCAGTATCACCGGTTTCGCAAGCTGCAGCTCCTTGAGGCGTGCCCAGTCGAAAACCTGCCCCGTGCCGCCGCCCCGGGTTTTATGGTAGGTATCAAGCAGGAAAGCGGAAACCGCGTCTTCGTATGGTTTGAAATTTTCCGCGCTCAGCTCGGGGTGCACCTGAAAGGCCTTGACCACCCGCAGCTGAAACTGACGGCAATACTCCGGAGTTTCGACGCCGTGAAGCTGCAGCATGGTTAACCCGCAATACTGGACGATTTCCTGGACACGGGCAGCCTCCTCATTCATGAAAACCCCCACTGCATCAACAAAAGGAGGCAGGCGGCTGATTATTTCCCTGGCCGGCTCCGGGTTGATGTATCGTGGACTGTCCGGGACAAAAATAAATCCCAGGGCATCGACACCCGCGTCAACGGCATGACGCACATCGTTTCCATCCGTCATGCCGCAAATCTTGATCCGTGTTCTGGATCTCATTCATCCTCCTCAAAAAAATCAAAAAATAGGCAAAATGTCGAACCGGCAACTGAAAACGGATCAGTTTAACGCCCCATCAGTTCATGTACCGCAAGTTCACGACCGCCCGCGCGCATCAATGTCTCGCCAACCAGCACGGCAGCCACGCCTGCAGCCGCCAGGCGCCCGATGTCTTCCACCGTGCGAATACCTGATTCGCTGACCACGGGGATGGAATCCGGAATCAACTTCTTCAGCCGGAAGGTTGTCTCCAGATCCATGGAAAAATCCCTGAGGTTGCGGTTGTTGATGCCGATGAGCGGACTGTCAACCGCCAGGGCCTTTTCCAGATCCGCCTCGTCATGCACCTCAACGAGAACGTCCATGCCCAGCTCCCGGCTCTGAGCGAGAAAATCCGCCATCCGGTTTTTATCCAGAATAGCGGCGATGAGCAAAACGGCATCGGCGCCGAATTTTCGCGCCTGGGTGATCTGTGCCTCATGGATGATAAAATCCTTGCGCAGCACCGGCAGCTGCACTGCCTGCCGCACTTGAGGAATATAGGAAAGACTGCCCTGGAAAAATTTTTCGTCGGTAAGCACAGAAATGGCCTGAGCCCCGCCCGCTTCATACTCCCGGGCAATGCGCACCGGGTCAAAATCCGGGCAGATGACCCCCTTGGACGGCGAGGCTTTTTTGGCTTCGGCAATAAGGGCGACTCCCGCAAAATCGATAAGGGCTTGCCGGAATCCCCGGGGCGGCGCAACTTCCTCAATCGGTTCGCCGAGTCCGGAAGCCAGCAAACGACTCACCTCACGCAGTTTTTCTTCGACAATGGTATCTAAAATCAAGGATCACCCCGCATCCCGGCAAAATTTTATCAAAGCCTCAAGCTTTGCCATGGCAGCCCCCGACATAATGGTCTCGCGGGCCAGTGCAACTCCGGAATGAAGATCAGATGCTTTCCCGGCCGCCATCAAAGCCGCGCCGCTGTTCATCAGGACCATGTCAAGCCGCGGTCCGGCTTCACCCCGCAAAACCGAACGCAACTGTTCGGCCGAAGCCTCAGCCGTCCTGCCGCCCTTGATCTCTTGCAGGGTCGCGCGCTTTAAACCCACGTCTTCGGGTTTGATGGTATACGTCGTCACCTTGCCGTTATGGAGGTCGGCCACCGCGGTTTCGCCGGTGATGGTGATCTCGTCGATGTTCCCCGCGCCGCAGACCACCAGGGCCCGAAGGACGGAAAACCGGGCCAGCACATTGGCAAGCTTCTCAATCAAAGTCGGGGTATAGACACCCAGCACATAGACATTGGCATTGGCCGGATTGGTCAACGGCCCCAGCACATTAAAAACCGTCCTGATGCCGATTTCCCGGCGGGGACCGATGGCATGTTTCATCGATCCATGCAGCATGGGGGCGAACATGAAGCCGATACCGACCTGACGGATGCAGGCGCCGATCTGCGGCGCGCTGAGATTCAAATTGACGCCAAGGGCTTCCAGCACATCGGCGCTGCCGCAATGACTGGACACGGAACGATTGCCGTGCTTGGCCACCGCGACCCCGGCACCCGCCACCACAAAAGACGACGTTGTCGACACATTGAAGGTGCCGGACAAGTCGCCGCCGGTGCCGACCGTATCGACCAGAATGTCGCCCTTGTCCGCTCCGTCAACCCGGGTCGCTTTCTCCCGCATGACCAGGGCAGCTCCGGCAATTTCATCAATGGTTTCACCTTTCATCCGCAGCGCGGTTATAAAGGAGGCTATCTGGGCCGGGGTTGATTCGCCGCCCATGATCTCGTGCATGACACCGACCATTTCCTCCTCGGCAAGATCAATCCCTTCTACAACCTTGGCAATGGCTTCCCTGATCATATATGACTCCTGCAGCTCATTTTAATTAGATTTCCCACCAGGTGGGAGTCCTCGTTTCGCGAGGAGGCAAAAAAACTAGGCAAAATACATCTTTTCGTAATCCGGGCTGACGAAATTTCGCAAGAGCTGGACACCATCCGGGGTCATGATGGACTCAGGATGAAACTGAACCCCCTCCACCATCAGGGTTTTGTGACGCACCCCCATCAGTTCGCCCTGATCCGTCCGGGCGGTTTTGATCAGACAATCCGGAAAGGACTCATCGCCGACCACCAGCGAATGGTAGCGCATGCCGTCAAAAGGATTGGGAAGATTGGTGAAAACTCCCTTGCCGTCGTGATGAATGGCGCTGGTTTTCCCATGCATGACGCGGCCGGCCCGCACCGTCCGGCCACCGAATGCCTCGCCGATGGACTGATGGCCGAGACAGACTCCAAGCACCGGGATAACCCCGGCAAAATGGCGGATGGCGGCAATGGAAATGCCGGCCTGGGCAGGGTCACAGGGTCCGGGTGAAATCAGCAGCCGATCCGGCCTGATTTTTTCAATAAAGGAAATATCCACTTCATCATTGCGGAAAACCTGGAGTTTTTCCCCGAATCCACCGATGGTCTGGACGATATTATAAGTAAAAGAGTCGTAATTATCGATAATGACGATCATGTCCGCTAAAATCCTTTTTCCGCCAGTTCCACGGCCCGCCTGAGTCCACGAGACTTGTTCAGCGTCTCCTGATATTCCATTTCCGGATCTGAATCCGCCACGATTCCGGCCCCGGCCTGCACCCAGAGATTATCATCCTGCATAACGAAGGTGCGGATGGTGATACAGAAATCCATGTTGCCGGAAAACCCGAAGTAACCCACGGCACCGGCATAGGGCCCCCGCCGTTCCGGTTCAAGCTCCTCAATGATCTCCATGGCCCGGATCTTGGGAGCACCGCTGACCGTGCCGGCCGGGAAACAGGCCCGCACCACATCAAACTGATCCTTGCCGGCCGCCAGTTGCCCGCGTACCCCGGAAACAATGTGCATGACATGGCTGTATCGCTCAATGACCAGCAGATCATGGGTTTCCACCGTTCCGTATTCCGCTACCCGTCCCACGTCATTGCGTCCGAGGTCCACCAGCATCAGATGCTCGGCCCTTTCTTTCGGGTCGGCCAGCAGTTCTTTTTCCAGGGCAAGATCCTCTTCCCGTGTTTTCCCCCGCGGCCTGGTGCCGGCAATGGGCCGCACCTCGATCTTCTCTTCCTCCAGCCGCACCAGGATTTCCGGCGATGAACCGATCTGGATGTTTTTGCCCAGCTTCAGATAAAAAAGATAGGGACTCGGGTTGATATGGCGCAACGCCCGGTAGAGCATGAAGGGCGGCAGGTAGGTCCGGCTGTGAAAACGCTGGGAAAGCACCACCTGAATGATGTCGCCTGCCATGATATATTCCTTGGCACGTTTCACCATGGCCTTGAACGACTCTTCACTCATGTTGGAGGAAAAACGGTGCCGATGCCCGGTTTGGTCGCCGTCAACCACATCATAGGGAAGAGGCCTGCGCCGCAGTCGATTTATCATGGCGTCGATCTGCCGGCATGCCTTGACATACAGCTCTTCCAGTCCCTGACCATCTTCCAGGACAACACAGTTGACCACGGTCAGGGTCTGCTTCAGATTGTCATAAATGAGCACTATACGGGGAACCATGAAGGAGCTGTCCGGAAACTCCGCCAGCGGCGGATTTATTTCCGGCAGTTTCTCCATGAAGCGGACCATGTCATACCCGAGATAACCGACCGCGCCGCCGAAAAACCGGGGCAGGAAATCGCTTTCCCGACAGGCCTGAAAAGAGGCAAGCACCGCCTTGAGCTCAGCAAGAGGATCTCCGGTGCTTTCTTCAATCCGGCCGTCACGCTGGATGACGATCCTGTTCCCCCGACTTTCAAAGGTCAGGAGAGGATCAAGTCCGATAAAGGAATAACGCCCCCATTTTTCTCCGCCCTCGAGACTTTCCAGCAGAAAAGCATGGGACTCATCCCCCGCGACTTTGGCAAAAACCGTCAACGGCGTGTCCAGATCAGCAACAATCTCCCGACAGACGGGAATAAGCCGCGCCTTGTCCGCCAGTTTTATAAAATCGCCCAACTCCGGCTTATGCATAATTTAAGTCAAGCCTCCAGGCCGGGAACGGTTTCCCGCTTCCCGGCAAAAAAAAAGCCATGGGAACCGCATAGGCGCCCATGGCATATTTCTTCACTCCAGATAAAGACAAAAAAAGATTCGGCTCTGTCATTGTTCACACCCCCTGTCACGACAGGGGACAGCGGAACTCCTACGCAGCGGAAGCGGCGGCGATAAAGCTGTTTACTCTTTTGGTCAAACGAGAAACCTTGCGTGAGGCATTCTGCTTGTGCAGAGTTCCCTTGGACGCGGCTTTCTGGATGACCGGAATAGCAGCCCTTAAGGCTGCCTGGGCCTGATCGACAGACTCCTGAGCAATAGCCGCATCCACCGCTTTGATTGCGGTTTTCACCATGCTGCGGTTTGACCTGTTGCGCGCCCGACTGAGAAGACTCTGCCGATTTCTTTTGCTTGCTGATTTATGATTAGCCAAAATAGTTCTCCTCTTGTTGCAAAATGCCGTAAAACTCTCAGCCTCTTTACCGTATCAATAAAAAGGCGAAACTGTTTCAAATTAGAAAAGAATTTATATAAATTACTTTCCTGCCGATGTCAAGCACCAACATCTCCTTTCTTTTTTTTCCAAAAAAAGTCGAAAAACCCTTTCCAGCCTCGCATAATTCGTTAATATCATATATATATTTAATGAATGGAAACAAAAAATCCCGACTTTTAAAAATGCCGCCAGGAGAAAAATTAAAAGTTCATGCTTGAAGCGCTCAAATCACTCCGATGGCAGGATGTTGTCGACATCCTGCTTGTTTCCTACATTATCTACCGCATCATCCTGATAATCAAGGGAACACGGGCCGCACAGATGCTGATCGGCATCGGCGTCCTGATCGTTGTCTATTTCGGCGCCCGCGAGCTTGAGCTCATGACCCTCTACTGGCTGCTGGGCACCTTCCTCAGTTCCATTTTCCTGATCATCATTATCGTTTTCCAAAGGGACATCAGGCGCGCTCTGACCGAGGTGGGACAAACACCATTCAGCAAGATGACGGAAGAAACCGTTCAGTCCATCGACGAAATCGTCCATGCCGCCAAATATCTTTCCGACCGGAAGACCGGCGCCCTCATCGTCATTGAACGGGAAACCGGACTGAAAGACTACATCGAATCGTCCCACATTATCGACGCCAGACTGTCCATGGAACTGCTGGTCAGCCTCTTTCACACCTCCTCGCCGCTTCATGACGGCGGGGTTATTATCCACAAGAACAGAATCCTCACCGCCTGCTCCGTGTTGCCGTTGACCAAAAACCCGTATATCAGCAAAAAACTCGGCACCCGTCACCGGGCGGCCATCGGCATCTCCGAGGAAACGGATGCCGTGGTGGTGGTGGTTTCCGAGGAAACCCGTCAGATCTCCCTCGTTCTGCACGGCGGTATAACCAGCGGCCTCGACATTCCCTCTTTGCGCAGCCGCCTTGAGGGAATTCTTACTCCCAAGGAATTCGACACAACCAAATGGAAAACCTGGCTTCAAAGAAAATAAAACAATGGTTCAACCGGCCCTGGCCGAAAAACTGGGTACTCAAACTTATCTCTTTTTTCTTTGCCCTTTTTCTTTGGTATTTTGTGGTCGGCGAAGATAAAATCGACAAGACCATTAACATCCCGGTGGAGATTCTCAACCTGCCTGCCGACCTGACCATTTCCAATCAGTTCAAGAATGAGCTGGAAATCACGGTAAACGGCCCCAGGGGCCTTATTCGCAACCTCGACGAGGAACGTATTTACCGCCCCATCGACCTTTCCAGGGCCAAGCCCGGCACCAGGGCTTTCCAGAACACGGAAGATTCCATTTCCCTGCCCCGGGGTGTTCGCCTGCTGCGCGTTAAACCGACCGATATCATCCTGCAACTTGACAAACTGATAAAAAAAGATATTCCTGTGCTGGCCACGGCCAAGGGACAGCCACCAGCAGGCTACGAACTGGTCTCCATTACTATCGATCCGCCGGCAATTCCGGTGACAGGGCCGCAGATTGTGGTGGAGCAGTGTGACTCCATCGCCACCCTGCCCATCGACATTTCTCACCTGACCGAATCGACGACCAGCGCGGTTGCCCTGGAGCTTGCGGATCCCATCCGCGATCTGGTCGGCGACCCGATTGTCAACGCAACCATCATTATTCAGGAAAAAAAGGAGAAAAAAACGGTCAAGGGCATTCCAATCAGGTTGCTGCTCAGCGGCAAGAAGACATATACCCTGACCCCTGAAACGGTCGCGGTCACGGCGCTTATTCCCTACACAACGGCGCGCAAGACCAAAGACCTGAAAACATTGTTTCGCGCCCGCATCATCGGAGTTGAACTTCCCGCCGGCACCCATAAGTTGACGGTTGAAGTCACCCCGGCCGAGGACATTGAAGTCATCGCCATCAGTCCGGAAACAGCTCTTGCGGATATCAAGGAAGAAAAAAACGGCATCGACCAATAATCACGGGAAAAGACGTTTTACGTCGCCGTGAAAGGAATAACATTATGAGAAGACTATTTGGCACCGACGGGGTGCGTGGCGTCGCCAACACCTATCCCATGACCACTGAAATCGCCATGCAGATCGGCCGCGGCATTGCCTTTCAGGTGAAGGATTTCAAGCATGGCCATCGCATTGTCATCGGCAAGGACACCCGGCTTTCCTGCTACATGCTGGAAAATGCCCTGGCCGCCGGAATCTGCTCCATGGGGGTGGATGTCCTGCTGTGCGGCCCACTGCCCACACCGGGCATTGCCTTTATCACCACCAGTATGCGCGCCGATGCCGGGGTTGTCATTTCCGCCTCGCACAATCCCTTTCAGGACAACGGCATCAAGATATTTTCCGGTGACGGCTTCAAGCTGCCCGACGAGCGGGAGGCGGACATCGAGGATCTCATTTTTTCCCAGAAAATGGCGGCCCTGCGTCCGGTGGCGGATGAGGTCGGCAAAGCGGCGCGCATCGAGGACGCCCGGGGCCGGTACATTGTTTTTCTCAAGAATACCTTTCCACGCAATTACACCCTGGATGGATTCCACATCGTCCTCGACTGCGCAAACGGCGCGACATACGGTGTCGCCCCCCATGTTTTTGAAGAGCTGGGCGCCAAGGTGACAAAAATCGGGGTGGAACCGGACGGCAAAAACATCAATCACGAATGCGGCGCGCTTCACCCACGCCTCATGGCCGATCAGGTCAAAAAACTGGGAGCGGACATGGGGATTGCCCTGGACGGCGACGGCGATCGGGTCATCGTTGCCGATGAAAAGGGTAACATTGTCGACGGCGACCACATCATGGCCATCTGCGCCGCCGATCTCCTCAGCCGCAAGAAACTGAAGAAAAAAACCCTGGTTGCCACCGTCATGAGCAATATGGGGCTGGAAATGGCCATGGAAAACATGGGCGGCAAAATGGTCCGCGCCCAGGTGGGAGACCGGTACGTGGTGGAAATGATGCGCCAGCACAATTACTCTTTCGGAGGGGAGCAGTCCGGACACCTGATCTTTCTTGAACACAACACCACCGGCGACGGCATCCTCGCCGCCCTGCAACTGCTTGCCATCATGATCAAACGGCGCAAACCGATTTCCGAACTGGCTTCCATCATGGAAACATTCCCCCAGGTCTTGAAAAACGTCAGAACATCCAAACGAATCGACCTTGACCTGGTGCCGAAATTCAAGGAAACGACGCAACGCATGGAAAAAAAACTGGGCAGTGACGGCCGCATCCTGGTCAGGCTTTCCGGCACCGAACCGGTTGTGCGCGTGATGCTGGAAGGGAAAAACATGGACACCATCGACACCATGGCGGACGAACTCTGCGAACTGATCAGGAAGGCGGATTAGCACGACTGGTCCGACTGGTCCAACTGGTCTGACTAGTCCGACTGGTCTGGCTGGTCTGGCTGGTCCGACGAGTAGGACCAGTCAGACTAATAGGACCAGTTAGACCAATAGGACCAATATGAAGCTTCGCCTCGACAAACTGCTCCTGCTGCGCAATCTTGCGGAAAGCCGCCACAAGGCCCAGGCTCTTATCGGAGCGGGACAGGTCCTGGTCAACGGCCGGATGGTCGACAAGGCCGGAACGCTGGTTGGCGACGATGCGACCATTGATCTCAAGGAAAAATGCCCCTACGTCAGCCGGGGAGGGTTGAAGCTGGCCCGGGCCCTGGAATTTTTCGCCCTTGATCCGACAGGACTCGTCTGCGCGGACATCGGCGCCTCCACCGGTGGCTTCACCGACTGCCTGCTGCAGGCCGGCGCAGCCAGGGTATACGCCGTGGACGTCGGCTACGGACAACTTGACTGGAAACTCAGGCAGGACTCCCGGGTGGTGGTCATGGAACGGACCAATGCCCGGCATCTGCAACCCGGCGACATCCCGGAATTACTTGATCTTGCGGTGATTGACGCAAGCTTTATTTCACTCAAGCTGCTGCTGCCGCCGATACTCCCCCTGCTGAAAAGCAACCATGCCGTCATCGCCCTGATCAAGCCGCAATTCGAGGTGGGCAAGGGCAAGGTCGGCAAGGGCGGTGTGGTCCGAAACCAGGAACTGCATGCCGAGGTGGTTGAAGAAATCAGCCGTTTTGCCGCCTCGCTCCAACTCGCTTCCCATGGGGTGATAGAGTCGCCCATCCTCGGCCCCAAAGGGAACAAGGAATTTCTGATTTATCTCGGTGCAATAAATCGGCTTTCAATTTGACTTGACGCCCCGATAATGCTAATTTACAAAACGTAACGCAGCAGTCGGCAATTCCGTAACGCCATCAATTCTGTATTTTGGAGATTCAAACTGATGAAAAAAACAAAAAAGACAATATTCAGGCACCTTGCCACATGCCTCGGGATATCCTTGTTTTCCTTTTTCCTTGCAGCACCGGTATCCGCCGCTGAATATGTCAGCGTAAACAAGGACGGTGCCAATATCCGTTCCGGTCCCGGCACCAACGAAGAGGTGTACTGGGAAGTTTTCAAGGATTTTCCACTCAAAGTCTTGCAGCGCAAGGACAAATGGGCAAAAATCGAAGATTTTGAAGGCGATAGCGGCTGGATTTTCGATTCACTCTTGAGCGACAAAAAAACCGTTATCATCAAGGTAAAAAAAGCCAACATCCGGGTAGGCCCCGGCGAAAACTATGAAGTCGTCGCCTCGGCCCTCTACGGCGTCGTCTTTGCCCCCACCAAAACCGAAGGCGAATGGCTGCAGGTCAGTCATACCGACGGCACCACGGGCTGGATCCACAAATCACTGGTCTGGCCGTAAACGGCACTTGAGAATGAGCAATGGATAATTGATAATTGATAATTGATAATTGGCGGAAAGTTGTTGTTTCCGCATTCATTGTCAATTATCCATTTGCAACCGCACAGCCAAACTCTACCGGGCAGCGCACCGTGTGGCCGGCCTTGTTCTGAAAAAGCAGGTATCCGCTGCAGACACCGAAAAGCAGCAGATCTCGGGTGATCTCGACATCCTTGCGGCAATAGTCGATTATCTTGTCAAAGCGGCCCTCCTTATACCACTGCAGGGCCAGCAACCCGCTGCCGCTTTTTTTGATGCCCAGGGTTTTTTCCGCCAGACGCTCCAGACTGAGCCGGTAACCGAGCCTGTTTTTCACCTCTTCAAGGATGTCCAGGGAGGGAAGCCGAGCAAGGTCAAAGTCCGTGTAGGCAGACAGGACGCGGTAGTCAAAACGTTTGTTGTTAAATCCCACCACCAGATCAAGCCCGCGCAAATGCGCGATCAGCTCAGCCATCTGCTCCTCGCGGTAGACAAAAAAATCACCCTTTTCTCCGTCATAAACCACGGCCACGCTGACCCCCATCTTCTCCGCCCGGTGCCAGCCCCCCACTTCGTCGGCCGAACGCTTGGTCTCCACATCAAAAACCCCGTATCGCCTGGGCAGCTCACGCCTGATCCCGGTCGATGCCGGCACGACCATCTTCCTGTTTTTCTCCTTTTGATCCACGAAAGCAGCGGCATGTCCTGCGACAACCGATTCTTCCAGCAGGCCGTCCAGCACCGCAAGAGCTGCCGCCTTGTCAATCGGCCTGTTGCCGGAACCGCATTTCGGTGAATGAACACAGCTCGGGCATCCGGCCTGGCAGGAACAATCGATGATTGTCTTACGGCTCACCTGCAGCAGCTCCCTGATGCGTTGAAAAACCTGGCGGGCCAGTCCCACCCCGCCGGCATACCCATCATAGATGAATATTGCCGAAACCTGCAGCTGGGGGTGAAAGGGGTAGGAAATACCGCCCACGTCATTACGGTCGCACAGCACCAGCAGAGGAAAAACCCCGATGGCGGCGTGCTCCACGGCGTGAATGCCGCCCATGAAGTGCATCTCCCGCTTTTCCAGCTTGTGCTGCAGTGAAAGCGGCACCTCGAACCACAGGCCTTCCGTTTCAAAAACCTGGGGAGGCAAATCAAGATATTCAGTGCCGATGGTCTTCTGGCCCCGGAGCAGTTTCCGCTGGAAACCGGTGACCTGATCGGTGACTCGCAGGAAACCAAGGGATGCCCTGATATTGCCCAGTTGCACATTCTCATGCACATCGAGAATTTCCGTTTCCTTGGTTGACATCGCCCGGGTGAAATAGTTGAGCCGTGCCTGCCGAACCAGAATCAGGCGGGCGTCAAGATCAAGGCGCTCAACCAGCCAGGTGACACCCATGTGAAGATATACGGCGCCGGGATGACACTCCTTGAAGCAACGATGCTCATCGATTTCGCCGATCAGTTCATGATCACTGCTTCTTCTGATGGTGTAATTCTTGCCGCTGCCGCGCAGATCAACCTCACGCTGGGGATATTTGCGGTTGGTGAACCAGGTATCACCCGCGGCGTTTAACAGAAGCTCCCCTGATCCGGTAAGATCCTCCGCCTCCCGCAGACACTGGGCCACGGCAAGAAGCGGCTCATTTCTGCTCAAAGGAACCTCGGCGGCGGCACAGACGAGATGACGCCGCATAATGACCTGATTAAAGGGATTCAACACCGCATCCTCCACCGGACGCTCGAAAAAATCCCGGGGATGGCGCATGAAATACTGATCCAGGGCATCCTCCTGGGCAAGGAGAAGAACGAGGGAATCACGCTGCCGTCGACCTACCCGGCCACCCCGTTGCCAGGTCGACATGATGGAGCCGGGATAGCCGACCAGAATGCAGATATCAAGATTTCCTATGTCAATGCCGAGCTCAAGGGCGCTGGTGGAAACAACGCCCAGCAACTCACCGTCGGCCAGCCGCGCCTCGATTTCCCGCCTATCCTCCGGCAGGAACCCGGCCCGATAGGCGGCAAGCTTTTGCCGCAACGGCCCGAGGCGTGACTGGGTCCAGCCGGCGACCAGCTCGGTCATTTTACGTGACTGGGTATAAACGATGGCCCTTAATCCACGCTTCAGCGCTGCCTCGAGCATCTGGCTTGCCGTCGAGGCAGCCCCTTCCAAGGGATCAAACAGAATAAAATGCTGATTGCCTCTGGGCGCTCCGGTCGTGCCGATCAACTCCACCGGACGGCCCAGCAGATCATTGCCGAGCGTTTCCGGGTTGCCCACGGTGGCGGAAAAAAGCAGAAACCGTGGATCCGCGCCATGCAACCGGCAGATACGCTGCAGCCGTCTGATCACCCAGGCCACATGGCTGCCGAAAACACCGCGGTAGGTGTGCGCTTCATCCAGCACCACGAAACGCAGATTTTTCCAAAAGGACGACCAGCTGCCGTGGTAAGGGAGCATGGAGAGATGCAGCATGTCCGGGTTGGAGATCAGGATATTGGGGGGATTCTCCCGCATCCTGCCGCGCCGGTAAACGGAGGTGTCGCCGTCATACACCGCGGCGCTCATCGGTTTTTCCAGCTGCATCGACCTGATCAGCTCCTGAACGGAGCGCAGTTGATCCTGGGCCAGCGCCTTCAGGGGAAAGAGATAAAGGGCGGTGGTTGCGGCATTTTCCAGAATTTTTTCACAGACCGGCAGGTTGAATATCAGACTCTTGCCGCTGGCAGTGGGTGTCGCGACAAGAATATCCCTGCCCTGCCTGATCTTCTCCATGGCCTGGACCTGATGGCTGTAAAGAGCCTCGATCCCCAGCTCGATAAGGGCTTTGCGCAGCGGCGCGGCAAAAGCAGGTGCCAGAACGGAGTGAGATGCCGCACTGGCGGCAATGCGCTCATGGTGCACCACCTGTGGGCCGAAACGGGGAGAGGCCTTGAGGGATGTTATATATTCGTCTACTGTTCCGGATCGGTTGTGCATGATCGCATTTTATTTTCGCAGTTGGTTAGCCCAGAGGAGCCGGAAGACAGAAGCCAGAAGAAAAAAATGCAGTTATTCCGGCTCCTGACTCCTGACTCCTGTCTTCTCAAAAAAAATACCCTGCCGGCAAAGTGCATTTCGTATTTCCCATTGAAAGGATGCGGGAAAAAGGATAAATGGAAAGTTTTATGATCCGATTTTTTTTGTTCAATGCGAGCCGACAAAACGACACCTCTCCCATGAAAAGAAAAAGTACCATAGCAATTATCGGCCCCCGCGGTTCCCATGCCTGGCTGGCGGCCCGTTCATTTTCTCCTGACAGTGAAATCGCCGGCTACTCCCATGTTAATCCGGCGGTTGAAGACTTCACAACGAAAAAGACCGATTTTCTGCTGCTGCCCGTCTACAACAGCAGAATCGGCGGTATCGTCCGCTCTTTTCAGATCATGGAAAAGCTGACCGACAGCTACTGGGTCGACAACATTGTTCTGCCCATCCATCTTTCCCTCGGCTCGTTGAACAGCGAACAGGAGCTGAAAGTATTGCTCGGCACCAAAATGGTTCTGCGCCAGTGCGAAGACCATTTTGCCAGAGTCTACCCGGACATCTCCCTGCTCAGCGTGACAGACCTGGAAAAGGCCATCGCCGAAATCAAAGAGAAAAACATCACCGACCGGGGGGTCATTGAGGCGGAAAAACTGCTTCTCGACCAGGGGCTTGTCATCAGGGAACGGGAAATCGTCTCCCACAACAAAACCCGTTTCGCCTTGCTGGGCCACAAACCAGCGGCCCGTACCGGCTATGATGCCACCTCGCTCATCACCGTTCCCCTGAAAGACAGGGTCGGCATGCTCTATGACACCTTAGGCGAATTCACCCGACGCGGCATCAATATTCTCGATATGCGGGCGGAATCCGACGCCCGCACCCAGAAACTGCAGATTTACATCGAAGCGGAGGGGCACCGGGACGACACCCCGGTTGCCGCCGCCCTGGAAAGCATTGAAAAGCAGGTCATCCAGGAAAGCGACTCCATCAAGATTCTTGGCAGCTATCCCCGGGTCGACATGCGAGTGAAGCGCATCAAAACCTTCGGCTTCATCGGTACCGGCGACATGAGCAAATGGTTTGCCGACAAGCTGGAGCATGAAGGTTACAAAACACTGCTCACCGGCCGCTCGACCCCGCTGCAGCCGGAACAGATGATTGTTGACGCGGATGTGGTCCTGATCTGTGTGCCGATAAGCAACACTCCGGAAACAATAGAAAAATACGGCCCATTCCTGCGAGACGGCCAGGCGCTTATCCTGCTGGCCGGCGAGGCGGAAAAGACGTTGAACACAGCCCTGGCCCATACCAGCCAAGGGGTTGAACTGATGCTGGTTCATAACCTGTGGGGACCCGCCGCCGCAACCATGAAGGACAAGAACGCCTCGGTGGTGCGCACCTCCCGCAGCGGCGCCTTGTGCAGCGAATTTGAGGCCTTTTTATATAAACACGGGGCCGCCATCTGCCATGACACACCGAACAGCCATGACCTCTTGATGGGGGTCGGACAGAAGCTGCCCACCACCATCTCGGTGGCTCTGGCCAGGGCGCTTGCGGACAACAGCATCAACACCGCCGACATCGCCGCCCATTCAACCCTCACCTCGCTGTATGGCATCCTTTCCATGGCCAGGGTGCATAACCAGAACCCCCGAACCTACGCGGAAATCATGTCCACCAGCGGTGACGGCAGAAAAATCGTCAAAAGTTTTGCCGAAAACATCCTCACGCTGATTGAAATGTCGGAAAAAAAACAAATCAAAGAGCTCTGCGATTTCATCGAGCAAAACAAAAAATACCTTACGGAAGAATTCCTCCGCTCCTCCATGAAACAGTCGTTGGCGGTGGATGACACCTTGGGCAAGATGATCAAATCATGAAAAATCTGGTCTGATCGCCCCACCTGTCTGACCTGCCCAAGCAGTCAAACCAGCAAGACCGATTAGACCAGTCGGACAAATAAGACAAACAATGAATACGCTGCTGCAACTATCCGCCCCGCCCCTGCTGGGGGCATTCATCGGCTACATGACCAATTATGTGGCCATCAAAATGCTTTTTCGCCCCCTGCGCCCCTGGAAAATAGCCGGTATCCGGGTGCCGATGACCCCCGGCGTCATTCCGTCGAAAAGGCATCAGCTGGCCCGCAACATAGGCGAGATGGTGGGCGAACATCTGCTGACCAGCCAGGACGTGAGCCGGGCCATCGCCGGCGACCGTTTCCAGCAGAAACTGCATGAACTTATCGCCGACCGGGTGACCTCGCTGCTGCAAAAGGATCTGGGGCCGATCACGACCGTCATTCCGGAACGATTCCAATCCTATTTTCAGGCAAGCGTCAAGATCATCCGGCTGCGGTTCATCTCCCACATGCATGCCTACCTTGACAGCCCGGACTTCGCCCGCACCATTGACAAGGCGGTCAACAACCAGCTGGCAGGGATCCTTGAAAAAAAATTCAGCGACCTCTTTCCCAGGGAAAACCAGGACCACTTTTACCTGTTTCTGGAAAAAACGGTGCAGGACATCCTGGCCGGTCAGGATGTCAAGGACTGGATCGCTTGCCAGGTGAAGGACAAAATCGATTCCACCCTGCACGAAAACCGCTCGCTGAACGATATCGTCCCCCCGGAAATTACCCACTTATTCCTTGACCAGCTGGAACAGGAAGCTCCCGGTCTGCTGGAAAAGGTCGCTGCCATGCTGCAGGAGCCGGCCATGCAGGCAAAAATCGCTGAAACCATCAGCCGGGCCATCGGCAGTTTCACCAGCTCCCTCGGACCTCTCGCCGCCATGATGGCAAGCTTCATCAAGCCTGAAACCATCCGCAACAAGGTCGGGGAATATCTTGAGGAAAAGGGAGCAGAAATCGGCACGTGGCTGGCAGATGAATCCATTCGGGAAGAAACGGCCAGGATGCTGCGGGACAAGGCCGATGAATTTCTGACCAAACCTCTTTCCACCCTGCTTTCCGACATTGACAGAGTGAAAATTGATCAAATTTCCCATGAATTCAGCGGCAGGATCAGCGACCTCGTTGCCCGCCCGGCCACGGCGACTTCAGTGACCAATCTTCTGCGCCAGGCCTTTTTCTCCCAGTCTGAACGACCGGTGGCAACAATCATCGAAGACATCTTCGGTCCTGACGCGGTTGACCATGGCGGCAAATGGACGTCAGCCGAAGTTATCAAACTCTTCCGATCAAGCAAGATCAAACAGCTTCTCAACGACCTCGTGATCGAGCTGGTGGAAAAGAAACTGCTGGCCAAACCCATCGGCCGACCGGCCGACCTCCTCCCCAAGGACGTGCAGCTCTCTTTTGCCGAATATATCCAGCAACAGGTGGGCGATATTCTCGTGCGGGAGGTACCCGGCCTGGTCGACTCCCTCAACATCAAGAAAATCGTGGCCAGGAAAGTGGACTCCCTTGACCTGCTGCGCCTTGAGGCGCTGCTGATGAGTATCATGCAGGAACAGTTCAAATACATTAACCTTTTCGGCGGCCTGCTCGGCTTCCTGATCGGCCTGCTCAACCTGCTTCTGCTGCAGATCTAAAACGCCGATTCCCTCCTTGACTTCGTAAAAAATCCTCCTGTAAGATAAAATCCAGACATCGATTGCGGATCGAAACTGAAATTTTCCCTTTTCCCTGTTCTTAAATTTTACCCAAAGGACTTGCATGACCATCATTCAACGCTTGACCCTCTCGACCATTGGACTCACGGCAATCATACTCGGCATGTTTGCGGCAACCTGGGTGGTCACCGGCCAGCAAAAAGATGACGGCCTCCTTGTCAATCTGGCCGGCCGCCAGAGAATGCTGAGCCAGAAAATGAGCAAGGAGATTCTTGATCTGCACAGCAAGTCACTGGCTGGCGGCGGTTCAGACACAGCAGGAGTCGCAAATACCATCAAAGTTTTCGACCTCACCTTGACGGCCCTTGTGGACGGCGGCAAGGCCCCCCTGGGCACCAATCTGTCCCAGACCGAATACAGGGAGTGCCCTCCGGCCCAGGGAATAATACGACAACAACTGGACAAAGTACAACAGCTCTGGAAAGCTTTTGCCGTTCGGCTCCAGGAGGAAATCACCGCACCCGACAAATCCGGAAAAAATATCGACTGGATTCTTGCCAACAATCTGCCGCTGCTTGTCGAAATGGACAAGGCGGTCGTTATGATGCAGGATCAGTCGGAACAACGAGTGCGAACATTGCTCCTCCTGCAGATCCTGGGCATCGCCTCAGCCATCCTCTTCCTTGTTTTCACGGGGCTCACCCTGAATCTGTTCCGAGACAGGATGAGCAAAATAAATAAAGTAATCGGCGCACTTGAAAAAATGAACGTTTCCGTCCAATCAGGCATCAGCGGCAATGATGAACTGAGCGCAACCGGCAAGGTGCTGGACGCCACAATCCGTTCTTTCCGCCTCACCATGGGCCGCACCCGTCAGGACAGCCGGATTGTCGAGTATGCAACGGCCGGCACGGTGGCAACTTCCTCCGAGATGATGAAAGACACGGATATCTTGAAGCTTCAGGCCAAAGATGTGGCCGTCACAACCGACCAGGCCGCCACACGCCTTGCGGAAGTCTCCTCGGTGATTGATTCCCTTGCCCACGAAACAACAACAATTTCGACCAATGCGGCGGTAATGTCCGACAATGTCAACAGTGTGGCCGCGGCAATCGAGGAAATGACCAGCTCCATCCAGGAGGTTTCCCAGCATTGCGCCAAGGCTTCGGAAATTGCCCGCCTCGCCATGGACCAGAGTGAACAGTCCGGTGACAAGATAACGGAACTTGACCAGGCGGCCGGCAAGATCGGCAAAGTTGTCGACGTGATCACCGAGATCACCGAACAGATTAAACTGCTCGCCTTGAACGCAACCATCGAAGCGGCCAGGGCGGGTGAAGCGGGCAAAGGATTTGCCGTGGTCGCCAACGAAGTGAAAGAACTGGCCCGCCAGACTGCGGAGGCAACCGTTCATATTATAAAAAGCGTGAAAGACGTGCAGTCCCACACCTCCTCAGTGGTCACCGCCATCCGCGGAATCTCGGACATGAACAAAAATGTCAACGAAATCAACTACTCCATCGCGGCAGCGGTGGAAGAGCAGTCGGCCACGGTAAACGAAATCGCCCAGACCGTGGCCGACACCGCCTCCGCCGCCGGCAATGTCTCAACCACGGTTCAGGGGCTTGCAGGCTCAATCAATGAAAAAATCGCCCCGATGCTCCGTGAAACATCAAACAATTTGCAACGTGTTGCCGTTGACACCAGACATATAAGCGAAGGGGCGGGAAAAACATCGGATCAGGCGGCGGAAGTCCATGCCGACTCTGAGAACCTGAAAATACTGGCAACCGATCTGCAGGAACAGACCAGTCAATTCGACATCGGCGCCGAGGCCTTTGACATCGGTCAGGTCAAGGCCGCGCATCTGGCCTGGAAAACCAGGCTTGAAGGGGTTCTTCATCGGGGCGCCTCCCTCAACCCGGTGGATGTGCCGGATCACCAGGGCTGCGCCTTCGGCAAATGGCTTTCCGCCGAGGGCAGCTCGCTGAAAGCTTCCCCTGTTTTCGCTGCGGTGGAAAAAAGCCACCAGGAGGTGCATGCCCTTGCAATGAAAATCGCAACCTTGACCCACCAGGGAAAAAAAGACGAAGCCGGCCAGTTGATGGCGCAATTCGAAAAATCACGCATTGCCCTCTTTACCGGTTTGGACCGGCTCTACTGGGGAGAGGAGAAATAAAAAGTCCTTGTCGAGCCATCCGCTTCTGTTTTTTTTGAGAAACAGCGAGGCCCGAAAAAAATTTACCGGCAAGCACAAAAGTTTTTATTTTTTTTATGGAACCTTTTCCATATGGCGGCCTCTTATAATATAAAAGAACAGGCAAATAAGCTGTTACCTCTTCTTTTCTCCTTTCTTCATTTTTCTCTCAGGTTCCCGGTAACGGGGAAAAAAGCCGGTGCTCCTCCCAGCACCGGCTTTTTTTTTTCAAACACATCAACGCATCCTCTCGCCATCCGACCGGCCACACACGACAAATCCGCTCCCTTACAAGGAGCTTTCCATTTCCCGGAACGTACAGTATACTTTAGATATGCCGACAATGAATTCCAGCCGACCCAATGGCAGGATTTTTGCTTATACAGAGTATGCCCGACAATAGTATGCATGCGGCTCTTACATGAAAGAGAGGATCGGCATAGCATCCCGGTTTCTTTGACAAAAGACCAACCACCGGGATCGCCGCAGGAAAAATTGGAGGAAAACCAAGTATGAGAATAAATTCCGGCATTATTTTTTTTATCATGCTGCTCGTAGTATTTCCCGGAATATGCGCCGCGGCGTCTGTCCCTCCTCCCGGCGCCCTTACCATTCCTGTTGCCGATGCCGACGGATCCTACATTATAAAATGGACATCATCCCCCCGTGCCGGCTCCAAATACATCCTTGAGGAGGCAACAAACCCAACCTTCAGCGCAAACAAACGCATCATTTACTCAGGAACCGCTTTACGGAAAAAAATTACCGGCAACAAAAAAAACAGGACCTATTATTATCGGGTGCGGGCTGCAAAGTCCGGCTTCACTCCCAGCCGCTGGGTTACCGGCAATTACGGCTGTGCCGTGCCGGGTTCGGCAAAGGCGGCTGCTCCCGGCAACGTCACCATCCCCGCTACCGATGCGGACGGGACCTACTACGTAAAGTGGGTGCCATCCCGCACCGCGCGCGTTACCTACATCCTGGAAGAAGCAACGAACAACAAATTTACCAACGCGACCATTGTCTATTCAGGCACCGCCCGACAAAAGAAAATTACAAATCGGCAAAAAGATACGACCTATTATTACCGGCTGCGAGCGGTCAAGGCCGGACTCAAAGACAGCACCTGGCGCAAAGGCAAGAACGGCTGCCTTATCAAAGAGCCTTTTATCTATCGACTGCCTGACTCCGGCCAGAAAAAATCCTATTCCAGCAAGTTCGGCGATGACGGCAGTTACTCCATCAATCCCCTTTCCTACACCGACAACAGCGATGGCACCGTTACGGACAACAACACCGGCCTCATGTGGCAGCAGAACGATGATGACGCATTACACAACTGGTACGAAGCGGCCGGTGTCCTTGACGAAAATCATAACCCGGATTTATCCGGTGTCTGCAAGGAACTGGCAACCGGGGGCTACACGGACTGGCGCCTGCCAACCCGCAAAGAACTGATAAGTATCATTGATTATGGCCGACAGGCTCCGGCCATCGACAGTACAACTTTCCCGGGCACGAAGCCGTCCAACTACTGGACATCTTCATCCAATGCAGAGAATCCCGACTCGGCAATGAGCGTTTACTTCGGCAATGGATACATTTACAACAACCTGAAGTCAAACAGCTATTATGTCCGGTGTGTTCGCGATGACCTGTAAGCTGTTTTCCCACCTCGCGCCTCCCGGCAACCCGGCATCAGGGGTGGATATTGTCCCGGCAGAAAAACGGAACGTATCGTGAAAAAAACAAGAGGAAGACATCTTATGCAAAATATGATAAAAAAATGTGGAATTTCCGCTACCGGCACATGGGGTATTTCCGCAATACTTGCATTTTCCTGCCTGTTGCTGCTTACCTCTCCCTGCCGGGCTGCAAACTTTACAGTCAACGGCAACGGCACTGTTACCGACAACCTGACCCGCCTGATGTGGCAACAGGAGGATGACGAGGTACTGCGCAACTGGGACGCCGCCATCGACTACTGCGAAACCCTGGCCCTGGCCGGTTACGAAGACTGGCGCCTGCCGAACATCAGGGAGCTGCAGTCCATCACCGATGACAGCCGTTATGATCCAGCCATCGACAGCGTGGCCTTCCCCGGCACCGACTCGACCTTGTATCGCTCCTCGTCCACCAGCGCCTCCATGGCCGAAAATTCGTGGAGCGTCAATTTCAGCAATGGTAACGTCAGCTCCAACTTCAAGACAAACAATTACTTTGTTCGCTGCGTTCGCGGCGGGAAATAAGTCAGCTGTGCGGGCTTTTGTGCGCCTCGCCGCCTGCCGGCTTTTTTTATTCATCTGTTGACTCATTTTTTCCGGAACATTTTTACTCCAAGAGAATCTTACTAATAAAAGGCAACTAAAAGACACATTAAATAGATACCTTTTTCACTCTTCTTCTTTTTCTCTCCTTTGTTGTTGAAAAAACCGGCGTCCCCCAGCGCCGGTTTTTTTATGCCCGCCGCAACAGATCCATTTTTTTATTTTCCCGTTTTTCTCCCAAGACTCTTTTAACTGTCTTATCAATGAAAATCGTGTATAATATGTAGTTTTTCGACATCGGCTTTCCAGCTATTTAAAATAACCATTCACAAACATAGGAGGAAAATCCATGAAACTTATCCTGCTCGGCGCGCCAGGCGCCGGTAAAGGCACTGTGGCAAAAATGCTGACCAAAATCGACGGCTCCGTCCAGATCTCCACCGGCGACATTCTGCGCGGTGCGGTCCAGGCGGGCACCGAACTCGGCAAGGAGGCGGAAGGCTACATGAAACGCGGCGATCTCGTGCCCGACTCCCTGATCATGGGCATCATGGAAAAAAGACTGCAGGAGCCCGACTGCCGGAAAGGCTTTCTGCTTGACGGCTTCCCCCGCACCATTCCCCAGGCCGAGGCATTGAAAGGACTGCTCAACAAACTCTCCATCAAACTGGACAAGGTGGTTGCCATTGACGTGCCCCGCAACGTCATCTTTGATCGCCTCTGCACCCGTCGCACCTGTGAAAATGCCGCATGCCAGGCCATCTACAACGTCAAAAGCAATCCTCCCAAGAAAGAAGGGATCTGCGACAAATGCGGCGCCGCGGTCATTCAGCGGGCTGACGAAACCCAGGAAGCCATTGCCCACCGCCTTGACACCTACAACGAAAAAACCGCGCCCCTGGCAGGTTTTTATGAAAAAGAAGGCCTGCTCACAACCATTACCGGCACCTCCAGCGATGTGGTGGTGGACGGCATCAAGAAAGTGCTGGGCATCTGATGTCTGACCAGGTTTTGACCATTATCGGGGGAGGACTGGCCGGTTGCGAAGCAGCCTGGCAGGCGGCAAAACGCGGCTGCAGGGTCATGCTCTACGACATGAAGCCCCAGCGCTTCAGTCCGGCCCACTCCTCTCCGGATCTTGCAGAACTTGTCTGCAGCAACTCCTTCCGCTCCAATGATCCTTTTTCCGCGGTGGGTTTGCTGAAAGAGGAAATGCGCGGCTTCGACTCCCTGGTCATGGCAGCTGCCGCCGAGACCAGGGTGCCGGCCGGCAGAGCCCTGGCCGTTGATCGCGCCCGCTTTGCGTCCTTTATTACCGAAAAATTGGCTTCGCAACCGGCAATTGCCGTTTGCCGCGAGGAAATCACCGAATTGCCGCCCGCCTCCACCACCGGCAATCTGACCATCCTTGCCACCGGCCCCCTCACTTCGGACTCCCTGGCCCGCTCTCTGCAAGAAATTACCGGCAACCATCTTTCTTTTTATGATGCCATTGCCCCGATCGTCGTTGCCGACTCCCTTGACCGAACCGTCATTTATCAGGCATCACGCTACGATGAGGGTCCGGGCGACTATCTCAACTGTCCCTTTGACAAGGACCAGTACCGAACATTTATTGCCGCCCTGGCCGAGGCGGACAAGGTTGAACTGAAACCCTTTGAGGAAAAAAAATATTTTGAAGGATGTCTCCCCATTGAGGTGATGCTCGAACGGGGCGATGACACCCTGCGTTTCGGCCCCATGAAGCCGGTGGGTCTGCCTGATCCGCGTACCGGCCGTGATCCGTACGCGGTGGTGCAGCTGAGAAAAGAGAATCTCGAGGCCTCCCATTACAACATGGTCGGCTTTCAAACCAAACTCACCTACCCGGAGCAGAAAAGGGTCTTCCGCTTGATTCCCGGCATGGAAAACGCCGAATTTGAACGACTGGGCAGTATCCATCGCAACACCTTTGTCTGCGCCCCCGAGGTGCTTGCGCCTTCCCTGCAGCTGAAAAAACGGCACGACATCCTGCTGGCCGGACAGATAACCGGGGTTGAAGGCTATGTGGAATCAACTGCCATGGGTCTGCTGGCCGGCATCAATGCAGCTCGGCTCCTGAGCGGCAAAGAACCGCTTCAGCCCCCGGCCGACACGGCCCTGGGCGCCCTGATCCATCACCTCACGGAAACAGATTCACGCCATTTCCAGCCATCCAACATCAACTTCGGCCTCTTCCCCGAGCTGCCCACGGAGGGAAAACGCAAGGTTGCAAAAAAAATGCGAGGCCGACTGCGGGCGGAACGCGCCCTGCAAAGCCTGCAAAGCTGGCGGGAAAATCTCCATGAAGGATGAACCAGGCCTGGAAAAACTGCTGCGGGATACCCGCAGACTGCTCAACTTTCACCGCCACTGCGGCCTTGATTATCCTCTCTCCGAGGGAATAAAAGGCTTTCTCACCCCAGACCCGCCGATCACCTTCCCCTCTCAAGCAAAGCCAAAACGCCGGAAACAGCAAACAGTCGTTGTCCCGCAATCATCGCCACCCACAGTCACCGTCGAAGAGCTGAAACGGGAATTAGCCGGCTGTCATCAATGCCCGCCTGCCGCGGCAGGCGGGCCGGTGTTTTTCGGTGAAGGCAGGGAAACCGCGCCCCCTCTCTGCATTGTCAACGGACCCCGGACTCATGACGAAACAGACAGTCATCAGGCGATCAGCGGCGACGCCAGGGAACTGCTGATCAAAATGCTGGGGGCAATCAATCTCAGCCTCAACGACGTCTTTTTGACCAACATTATCAAATGCACACCAGGTGAACGACAGGCAACCAGCGAACAGGCCTCCGCCTGCCTGCCCCTGCTGTGGCGCCAGATTGAATTGATCAAACCGAGGCTCATCTGCACCCTGGGGGACCTTGCCGGCCAGGCGATCCTCAAGACCAGCGCCCCGCTCCTCACCCTGCGCGGAAAATTCCATATGGTAAACGGCATCCTCCTGATGCCGATCTTTCATCCTTCACTGCTGCTGAAGAACCCGGAACTGAAAAAGGGGACATGGCATGACCTGCAGATGATCCAGAAAAAACTGTCAGCATTGGCTGAAAAGGGGTAAGCATCGCCATAATCCTCCCCTCCTTCGGCGGCATGCACGTCGCCACCCTGACCGTTTTTGCGGCGTCGATCCTTTACGGCCGACGGGAAGAATGCAACCTGGGCAAGAAACGTGGCGTTAACCTGAAAGCAGTCCGCTCTGCCGGATGCCGTCAAAGATGAACTGCACCGCCAGGGCGCAGAGGAGAACGCCGAAAACCCGGCTGACCACTCGCATGCCGGTGACGCCAAGCAGCCGCATGAGCTTTGTTGCGCCGAGAAGGGAAAGATAGGTGACCAGCAGAATCGTCAGCAGGGAAAGCAGGACGATTCCCTGGAGGATAATGTCACCCCGGACATTGGCCATCAGCAGAATCGAGGCGCCGATGGCGCCGGGCCCGGCAATCAGCGGGGTGGCAAGGGGAAAGACGGAAATATCATTTTTACCCTCCGCCTCGTGGGTTTCCTCGGTTGTTGCCGTGGTGGCCCCGGACGAACGGGCAAAAACCATTTCAATGCCGATCAGCAGCAGCAGGATGCCGCCGGATGTTCGCAGCGCTGCCAGGGAAATGCCGAAACCGGCCAGCAGCTCGTCCCCCAGCAGGGCAAAAACAACGAGAATGACGGAGGCAATCAAGGTGCCCCGGAGGGCCATGGCCTGCCTTTCATACTGCGCGACATTCCCTGTCAGGACGGCAAACATGGCGGCAACATCAATAGGGCCGATTGTCGCAAAAAATGTCGCCAGCGCAACAACCGCGGTTTCGATCATATTTCCCGGACCGATGCGTGAGGCTGCTGATTCCGCAAAGCCGGCAACCTATTGCTGCCCGTGAAAGGCAAGGGCAAACAGCTTTTTCGCCTCTTCCGCTTCCGGCTGTCTTTTCAGCCATTCCAGACAAAGCAACCTTGCCTTGTCCAATTCCCCCAAGACCAGGTACAGCTCGCCCAGCCGGAACAGGTATTCGGGATGGTCAGGTACCAGTTGCAGACATTTTTCATACTGAACGGCGCTTTCCGCAAGATTGCCTTTTTTCTGCAGCATTTCGGCAAATTGCGCGAAGACAAAGGCTGTTTCCGGCAAGGGATCGACCGTTTTTTGCAGATACAGGGCGGCATCCGTCACCCTGTTTTTTTTCAGGAAGGCCTTGCCGATCTTGATCAAATTGAGGTCTGTCGGTTCGGAAGCCAATATTTGGTTGAAGATCTGCTGGGCATTCTCCTCCATCTCCATATCCAGATAAAATTTACCCAAATCAATGGCAAGATCGATATTGAGAGGATTCTCCTTATGGGCCTTGAGAAGCAGGGTGAAGGCATCACCATGCGACCCGTCAAGCCGGCAGACCTTGCTGAGGAGATGTGTTCCCTTGCTGCTTGATGGTTGTTTTCCGAGATACATCTCCAGAAACTGCCGGGAACGATCGGGCTGCTGCAGGTGAAAATAGGCCTCGCTGAGCACAAAAAGCGCGTCACTGTTGTTCATATCCCGGGCCAGCACCTCCTTGGAAATGGTGATTGCCTTGTCATAATTTTTCGCCAGCACCAACCTCCGCGCCTTTCGGACCATCTGTTGATGCAGAGACGCATTCTTTCTGCGCGCCACGATGCCGTGAATGGCCTTCAGCAGATCATCGCCCGTATAGGGAGTGGCCAGATAACCGTCAACCATTTCGTCAACCGCATAAAGCACCACCTCCTTATTGCGGCTGTCCGAGGTCATCAGCACGGGCAGATCGGACAAACCGGGAGTGCGGCGGATAAGCCGCAGAAGCTCCAGGCCGTTCATGGCGGGCAAGTTCATTTCGGTGATGACAAAATGGACTTGCCCGCGCTTGAGCACATTTCTCGCCTCCACACCGGAATGAACGGTGCAAATATCGGTATGTCCCGCCTGCTGCAAAACGGCGACGTCACGGTCAAGGGTTTCCTGATTCACTCCGACAAGGAGAAAATCTATTCCCTCACTCTGGGGCTGATTGTCGTTCATGGGGTCTCGCTGTTTTTTTTGTTGCCTTCGCTACCAAACCCGCCAGGAGAAACGTTCCTCCATTTATTGTATACAGAAGCAAAGACAATATGTCAAAATTGCTGGAAGGTTCGGCAATAATTCGCTATCGTTATGATAATTATCGGCAATGAACCAGCCACTCTTTACGCAGAAGAAGACAAAGGAGAAAAACCATGAGCAAAACCAAAAAAAACCTTCAGGAAGCTTTTGCCGGCGAATCCCAGGCCAACAGAAAATATCTGGCCTTTGCCGAAAAAGCAGACAAGGAAGGGCACAGCCAGGCGGCAAAACTTTTTCGGGCCGCAGCCGCGGCCGAAACGATTCATGCCCATGCCCATCTCCGGGCGATGAAAGGCATCGGCTCCACCGAGGAAAATCTGCAAACGGCGATTGACGGAGAAACTCATGAATTCAAAAACATGTACCCGGCAATGATCAAAGAGGCCGAGGAAGAGGGCAATAAAGCCGCACTCCGCTCCTTTCAGTATGCCAATGAAGTGGAAAAAGAGCATGCCGCCTTGTACCGCAAGGCCTTGGAAAATCTGCAGGCCGCAGGTGAGGCATACGACTACTACATCTGCAAGGTATGCGGTCATACCCACGAAAAAGAGGCGCCGGAGAAATGCCCGGTCTGCGGGGCAAATGCCAACGCATTTTTCAAAAGCGAGTAAGAGGCGCGGAAGCGAGGGCTGCGATGCCCTCGCCATCCTCTTTCGCTTCCTTGTCTTTTTCAGGATCAGGCAGGAGAATCCGGATGGTTGTTCCCTGCCCCGGCATACTCTTTACCGTCAAGGCGCCGTCGTGGGCCTTGACAATACCCACCACCACGGCAAGGCCCAAGCCCCGACCGGTCAGTTTTGTGCTGAAAAACGGATCAAATATCCGGGTGATGGTTTCCTGCTTCATGCCGCAGCCGCTGTCGGAGATCTCACAGTAAACATATTGTCCTCGGCCGAGATTCCTCTCGCGAAAGGGTGTCGGCAGACCAACCATTTCCTCCCGGGAACGCCCGGTAGCAATTGTTATGAGTCCGGGTGATGCGCCGATCGCCTCTTCCGCATTGACCAGCAGATTAAGCAGCACCTGTCGCATCTGCCCTGGATCAAAGGCGCAGATTGCCGGATCATCGTCAAGCTGCAGCCGCATGGCGATACGGGTGCCGGAGTTGATGTCCAGCGTTGCCGCAGTCTCCCTTGCCAGCAGAGAAAGGTCACCCATTCGCTTGTCCGGCTGATGACGCCCCACGTAAGTCAGCATGGACGAAGAAATACTGCCGGCCCGCTGAGCCGCTTTCAGGGCCTGACCCACCATTTTTCTTTCCTTGGAGGAAACCGGCAACTGCCGCTCGGTGAGCTCCAAATTGGCCTGGAACCGCCATCATGATGTTATTAAAGTGATGGGCAACCGCGCCTGCCATGACGTTTAAACTTTTATAGCGTTGCATCTGTTCCAGCTGTTGCGTGAGAAGAAGCTTTTCGCGCTCCTCCTCCCTGCTTCTGGTGATGTCTTCTATGATCCAGATAACCCCCCGGGTGACGTCATCCTTGACCACGGAACGCCCCTTGACCCGGCACAGCATTTTCGTGCCGTCTTTCCGGCAGAACAGCTGTTCCGTTTCATACATTCCGCCTTCCATGATAATGGGGTAGGCCAGCTCGCCGAAGGCATCAAATTGTTCCTGACAGGTAAAGATATTCCGCGATGACCGGCCTATCATTTCTTCAGGCAGGTAACCGCTTAAACGTGCCAGCTCGGGATTTACCCGCCTGATAACTCGGCGCGTGTCGGTATAGATGATTGCCACCGGCGAATTATCCAGCAGCGCCTCAATTTCCTTCCTGCTGGCATCAAGCCGGCGGTTAATTTCCTCGGCCTGTTCCCGCACTTTCACTTCAAGCGTTTCCCGGGCAAGGACAAGCTCTCTTTCGACTTTTTTACGCCGGTTGATGTTCCGGAAAAGCGCGACAACAACCAGTGTCAGACCGGCCAGGCAAACCACAACCGTCCAGGCCGGCGCACGGTGATCCGCATAAAAGGAAAACGGCGTTTTCGCCTCGACACTGACCGGCCGGAAAACCAGGAACAGGAACAGCAGACGAAGATAAAAAAGACGGCAGGGCATGGATGCGGCGCAATTTGCAATCATGATGCCCACCTAACGCAGCGTTTCACGCAGCTTTCGCATCAGGGTGGAGGGCATGACCGGCTTGGACAGAAAATTTCGTTCACTGTCGACCAGGCCGCTGCTGTCGGCCTTGACGTCAAGGTAGCCTGACATGAACAACAGCTTGATATCCGGTCGTTTTTCCAAAAGCTTGGCGGCAAGACTACTGCCATCCATTCCGGGCATGATGATGTCGGTGAGCAGCAGATCAATATGCCCGGGATAACTGTCCGCCACTCGCAAAGCCTCCTCGCCGCAGGCGGCGCCGAGCAGGGTGTAGCCGAAAGGCTCCAGGCTGTCCACGACAATCTGCCTGATAATCGATTCGTCGTCCACCACCAGGATGGTCTCATTGCCGTATCTGGGACTTTCGCCATCCTTTTCATGCTCCAGTTGAACAGCGGTTTCCCCCGTGGCCGGGAAATAGAGCTTGAAGGTTGTTCCCTTGTCCGGTTCGCTGTACACGTCGATAAACCCCTTGTGCTGCTTGACGATACTGTAAACCGTTGCCAGGCCGAGACCGGTTCCCTTGCCGGACTGCTTGGTGGTAAAAAAGGGCTCAAAGATGTGCTCCCGGACCTCGCGATCCATGCCATGGCCATTGTCGGATACCGCCAGCATGACATAAGGGCCGGGTGCCATATCCACCTGGGATCTGGCATACTGCTTGTCCACCATGACATTCCCGGTGCGGATCGTCATTCGTCCGCCCGAGGGCATGGCATCCCTGGCATTGACGGCGAGATTCATGATCACCTGCTCAATCTGACCGGGATCAGCCTTGATAATACTTACCTCGTCGGCAGGCTGCAGATCAAGAACGACATCCTCGCCGATCATGCGCAGCAGCATTTTATAAAGGGAAATAACGGTTTCACTGATATTGACGCTGCGGATATCAAGCTGCTTTCTTCGGCTGAAGGCAAGAAGCTGACGGATTAGGGCGGCGGCCTTTTCTCCGGAGCGCCTGATCACCTCCACATCATCCCGCCAGCCGGGATCATCGGCCTTGCGCAGCAGGGCCAGTTCGCTGTAGCCCAGGATGGAGCTCAAAATATTGTTGAAATCATGGGCGACCCCGCTGGAAAGCCGGCCGATGGCCTCCATCTTCTGCGCCTGCAGGAACTGCATTTCCAGCTTCTTGAACTCCGTTATGTCCTTGGCGAAATGCACAATACGCTGCAGTTCTCCGGACGCATTGACAACCGGCGAGGCGGAAACGAGAAAGGTTTTACCGAGGGCGTCATGGACAATTTCGGCGGTATAGGACGTGAACCCCGCCAATGTCTCGGGAACCGGACAGCCGGGGCAGCAATCATTGATGCCGCGGAAAAGTTCATGACATTTTTTGCCGATTGCCGCTTCCGGCCGGAGGCCGAAAATTTCGAAAGTCGCCTTATTGGCCCGGGTAATGCGCATATCAGTGTCCTGGAGGGTGACGATGTCGCCGATGGCGTCAAAGGTCCTTTCCCACTCTTCCTTGGCGATACGCACCTCTTTTTCCGAATTTTTGAGCTTCTCCATGTTGTTTTTCATGGTTGCGGCCAGTCCCTTCATGAACCTGGCCAGATCGCCTAGTACTAAGTAACTTTTATATTTTCGGATACAGATGTTGGAGCTTTATACGAGCATCCGATGTTTTGAACTGCCAAACAATTTTCTTCGCGCTATTGTTTCTCGCTTTTTCCCAGGCAGCAACATGGGCCTGCATGACCGCCATTTCTGGTATCCGGCGATCAAGACACTGTCCCTTGAGAACACTGAGTTCGATTTCCGCCATGTTGAGCCAGCTTCCGTGCTTGGGTGTGTAATGAATTTCGAGTCTTTCCGCCAACCGCCTCGCCTCTTGGGGTTCGAAGGCTTCATAGAGTGAGGCGATATTATGCGTGTTCAAATTGTCCATAACCAGACGAACCTTGCAAGCATGAGGATAACGCTCATCCAGCATTTGCTTGATCTGTGCCGCCCAATCTTTACGGGTTCGCCGTTCCGTGACCGCTACATGGCGCCGACCGGTCAGCGGTTCAACTTCCATAAATATTTCTGCCACGCCATTTCTGACGTATTCATCGTCGATGCACCGCGTTTGGCCTGGTTTTCCTGGTATTGGCTCTCGAACTTCACCAATCAGCTGTTTGGAAGATTCGTCCATACAAACCACTGGATACTCAGGATCATATGGGAAATGGTACACTTCCAAAACATCTTCCATCGCCGCTACAAAGGCTGCGTTACCTTTCGGCGGGATTTTCCAGTATTTCTTGCGGTGAGGTTGAAGTTCATTTTTTTTAATGCCCGCTGCACTGTCATGTGCGAAACCTTATCAGCAAAACCCAATTCAACTGCTTTTTCCGCAAGTAGCCTGACTGTCCATCGCTGGCGTCCTTCCGGTGCTTCGGAACACGCCAACGCAATCAATCGTGCCTCAAATGCCCCGTCAAAGATAACCTCTCTTGGCGGCTTCTCGCTTGGCTTGCGCTCCAAAGCAGCCTCGAGTCCTTCTTCGACAAAGCGCTTCTTCAGGTGTTCAATTGAGCGGCTGGTTACCCCCAGGGCATCAGCTACATCAGCGACTTTCCATGCCAAACCTTCTGGACCGGCGTCACATAGAAGCAAAGCACGGGCGTGTCTGAATCGCCTGGCCTCGATTCTCCCCCTTTTCGTCAATGCCTCAAGCTCGCTGCGTTCCTCTTTGGTCAAAGTAACTCTGTATCTCGGTGACATGATGGCCTCCTTATGTTGGATGCCATCAGTATATCACCACGGACAATAAATGCGAACTAATTAAGGTTACATGGTACTAGCTCGTCATGGGGGATATCCGGGCCGAGATCATAGTCGTAATCCGCCTTTTCAATGGCCTCGATGGCGGACTTCTGCCGTTTCAGAAAGGCCTGGAAATAACGGCTGACTTCCCACCAGAAAATCAAAGTAAGCACAATCGCGGCAAGGCATATCCCGATAATGCTCCGTCTCAATTTTTCCTGTTTTTTTCCGTTTTCACGCGCGAGATCGGCAACACTTTTTGAGGCGAAATCAAAAAATTGTCGTGCCGTATCGCTGAGAAAATCCTCCCTGTCCCTGATACCGAGAACATTAAGATATAAAGCTTCGATGTTGGCGACCAGGGAGTCATACATCTTCATTATCTCCGGATCTGTGGTAATCCCGGCCACATCCCGCCGCGCCGTTTTCAAGGCTCCGATATTCACGCCGTCCGGCTGTCGGCTGACGTTTTCAAAGACAACCGGCAAGGAGTGAATTATTTTATACAATGCAAACCCCTGCTCAACGGGCAGCCCGTTTACCCTCCCGTAAAACGTTTCGATAAGCTCTTCTTGTTTCCCTTGCAGAATGAGGTCCTGTTTGTATTTTTCAAAAAGCTCCTCAAAGGCCCGGCGATAATAAGTCAGATGTTCCCGGACGCGACTGATTTGTTTCTTCGACAAAGGGCTTGCATCCTTTTCCCGGCCTTGCATCTGCTCCAGCAGTTCGCCTGCCCTGGAGAATTCCGTCTCAAAACGGGCGCGGTCGGGAGATTTGAGCTCCTCTTTCTTGCCGATCTGAAATGACGAAAGTTCGGTGATCTGCAGTTTAAAATCCTGCACCAACCGCATCTCGCGGCCTGTCCGGCGCAGACCATTGAGTCCGGTGAAAACCGTGGCCGCCAGTACAACGGTCAGCAGCGTAAAAGAGGCAAAAAGCAAAAATATTTTTTTGGATATGGTTATGCGCAATTTCACTTCTTGTCGCCCGCCTTTTCGGAAAGAGGTCCATAAATCAGGCCGGAAAGATGATCCTGGTCGTACGCGTCCTTCACCCGCGCGTTCAGGATACCGCCGGCAATCATCGCCTCAACCCAGTATTTGATCCCCTGTTCCCATTCCTCATTGTACTCGGTGAGATAGCTGATGGTGGACAGGGATTTTTTTTCGACCCCCGGGTCGATTTCAATCCAGCGGGCGATCTGCACGGCGCTTTTGTCCGGAAAATCGTTGATAAACCGAGTGGCGCGCAGCATGAGGGTAATCATGGCCTCCACTACCCGCGGATGCTCGCCGGCATAACTGTCGGCCGCCGCCAGGGCGCAGCAGGGAATGCCCCGCCATTTGCCGATGGGCGGCAGATCACCCTGCATGGCAGCCACTTTGCCGATTCCCTGCTCCTCGGCCAGGGCAAGAAACGGCTGATTGGCAACAATGCCGTCCACCAGACCGTTTTTCAGGGCGGGCAGCAGATTTTCTTCCCCATAGAGATTCACCAGCAACACCCCGGCCGCGGTATCCCCCGCATCATGGGTAAAGGCGAGTCCCGCTTCCCGCAGGGCCTGCTCCAAGATCAGACTCTGCACCGATACGGCAATTTTGTAACCTATTTTGACCGGCGCCTCACTGCTCCGAACAAAAGCAACGAACTCATCCCAGTCGCTCACCTCCATATCCGGACGAAGCACGAGTCCCGCCCCATCGGCCATGATCGGCGCCACGATTCTGATGGGACTTCCCTGATCAATAAAATGCAGCATGGCCGGCACCCCGCCCAGGGTCATATCATACTGTTCCTCGACAAGCCGCCGAATCATCTCCTCGCCGCCGGTACTTGCATCAATCACCATTTTTGCCAGCAGCCTGCCCTGGTCAAAAAGCTCATACTCCCGGCGATGGACCTTTTCTTTCAGCCAGATGCCGCCATGCTCCCTGAAATAATCGCCATTCACGGCAGCTATATAAAGTGGGGCGTGATGATCCTGGGGACTGTGACCGATGCGCAGAACCGGCACCGCCTTTTCCTCAACGCCGCAGGCGGAGAGCGTGAGCACGGTCAGCAAACAGATCCAACACCATGAAACAACAGGAGTTAATTTCATTACCAGCTCCGGATGAGGAGTGCTTTTCGTTCCGCAGGGGAAGAGGTTGCCGCGCCCTCGTCGCAACAGCCCTTTTCGCAAAATACGGGATAGGGGTGATAAAAACGTTGATTCCGCACTTGATTGTACTTATCCCCTTGTTTCCTGTCAAAAAATAAATGGGGTCCGCACCGGTTGCGATGATTCGTCGGTGCGCCCCTTCTTTACATTTCACATGACGTCTTTTATCCTGTATGATCCCAGGTAGGGAAACACGTTTTTTTTAACGGATGCCGAACAGGTCATAAGGTCATAAGGTCATGCACATATTACTTCTGGAAGACTCTCCGGTCATCAGCACCTTGCTGACGGCCCAACTCGCCACGATGGGACACACGGTGGAGGCGGTTGAAAACGGCCAGCAGGGATTTCACAAGGCAACGTTCCGCCATTACGATCTGGTTATTTCCGATGTCGTCATGCCGAAATGGGACGGCTTCAAATTCATGGAGGCAATGCTGGTTATCGCCCCCCAATGTCCGATCATTGTCATTTCTTCCAGCCTTGAAGAAAAGATGGTACGGGGAAGGCTGAGCAATTTTGCCAATGTAATCGGCTTTCTCCCCAAGCCGGTTAAGCCCGCCAAACTCGAAGAGCTTCTCGACAGGGTGAAAATTCACTCAAATGAAAAGGTGCGCAAGCTGGCCCGCATCGTCTGCACCCTGGGTCCGGCGTCCGAGTCGCCCGACACACTGGGCAGAATGGTACTGGCCGGCATGGACATTGCCCGCCTCAACTTCTCCCACGGCACCCATGAGGAGCATGAACGACGGTTGCTTGCGGTGCGCGCCGCGGAAGAAGAATGGTCGCGCCCCATTGCCGTTCTCATGGATCTGTGCGGCCCGAAAATAAGGACCGGTCCCATGGAAAACGGCGCTGTCAAACTGGCAAGCGGATCAACGGTGATTATCCAGGCAGAAGCCGTCCAAGGAACTGCGCAGCGGTTTTCCACCATTGTTCCGGAGATTCTTGATGATCTTCGAACCGGTGATCCGATATTGCTCGATGACGGACTCATCGAGCTTGCGGTTGAAAAGGAAGGAAAAAGCGAGGTTGTCTGCCGGGTGGTTGTCGGCGGTATGCTGAAATCAAGCAAAGGAATCAACCTGCCCGCCACCCCCCTGTCTTTGCCCAGCGTCACGGAAAAAGACAAACGGGATCTTTCCTGGGGCATGGAACACTCCGTTGATTTTGTCGCCCTTTCCTTTGTCCGTTCCGCCCGGGAGATCCTCGAAGTAAAAGAGCTGATCAGCCGGGGCAAACGACAGATCCGAGTGGTTGCCAAGATCGAAAAGCCCGAAGCGGTGGAAAACATCGGGGAGATTATCGCGGTCAGCGATGCCATCATGATTGCCAGGGGAGACCTCGGCGTCGAGCTGCCCGCCTCACGGGTTCCCAGAATCCAGCGAGAGATCATCAAACGCTGCTGGCAGGCCAATATCCCGGTGATCACCGCAACCCAGATGCTTGACAGCATGACCATGAATCACCGTCCCACCCGGGCGGAAGTGACCGATGTCAGTGTCGCCGTGCGGGATGGGACCGATGCGGTGATGCTGTCCGGGGAAACAGCCGTTGGCGTCGATCCGGTAAACGTGGTGCGCACCATGGCGTCGATCGTCAACGAAGAGGAGCGGTATACGGAACCTGTCGAGGAACAGTGTGAACTGCTGCGCGCTCACAAGGGATTCAATCCCGCCCTGGTGGCGGCGGCAAGCCTCGGGGACGCTTCGGTTATCATGGTGCTTGACCTGAAAGGAGAAATCTACCGCCATTTGTCCAAATGGAACCGTTCAAAGCCCACCCTGCTGGTGACGAATTCGGTCCATGTGGCGCGTCACTCCTGCATCTACAAAAACATCTCGCCGATCATTATCAGGGAAAACCTCAGCCGGGACCAAACCGTCATGCGGGCCCAGGAGGAAGCAATGCAAAAGGGATTTCTGGCAAAGGGCGACGTGCTGGCGGTAGTGGAAGGGGCGCGGCAGACCCAGGGCGGCATCCCCCAGACCGGGGCCTTCCAGCTTATCCAGGTGGAATAGGAAGACGATGCAATGCAAGCAGGTCCATCACTGCTTTTTGTCTTTTTTTTAACAGGCTAAAAAGAGAAGCACCATGATTCTGATCGCAAAGGCATCATTTCCCCCAAGCAGCCTCAAGGAGGCGGCAAAGATTTTTTCCCGGTTGCCGAAACTTCCCGCAACAGTCAAACGACATGGACCTTTTTTTCGTTTTGACGAGAAAGGAAATTTTCTTTATTTCTCCTTGTTCAAATTCTCCGAAGCACGGATCTCTTTTGAAGAAAAGAAATTTTTGCTGCAACGGCTGCAGGCCTTCAGGGATGTGCCCGGCTTCGCCTCCTCCGTCGAGGAATGGATGAATATGGAAGAAACACTGGACGCCATTAAAAAAGGCAGCGCCGACGAAACGGCAAGAACCGGGCAGCCCTGACAAACAAAAAACCGGCAGGGAAATTTCCGCGCCAAGAACCAGCCCGTGCAGTCGTGCTACTTCTCCGGCTCGCCTTTTGCCGCTTGTTTTCGCGCATTTTCTATTATCTCGACGAGAGACACCATTTTTGCTTTCGGCGGTTGAAAAATACGCTCCCGCTCTTCATCGGAATAATGCGTGTCGACAAATTCCCTGATGGGCAATCTCGCGAACCAGCAGTCAAGGATTTTGCCGCATGGCAGTCCTTCATTCATGGTTCGGCAATAATGGAAGGGAAGAACATGCCCCAGCATGCGGCAATACCCTTCTTTTTTATCATATTGATCTCTCATGTATCATCCTTTGGCAAAGGGTTCGCGCCTCTCGCCTCTGGTCGCGCACGATTTCCCGGAGCTCAACCGTGCGCGACCAGTCGCGGCTTTCCCTGCCGCAAAGCCGCTGAGGGGTATTTTCACGCTACCGCAATCCGTTCCGCCCGACAACTCGCGAATTTGGCGGCAACGGCTCCGATATTTTCAAACAAACGCCGGTTACCCCAGCGCCACATCAAGCACCATCATGACCGTGAAGCCGGTCAGGGTGGCCATGGTGACGATATCAATATTCTTGTGATTGCTTTGTGATTCGGGGATCAGTTCTTCCACCACGACAAAAATCATGGCACCGGCGGCAAAACAAAGGGCATAGGGCAGGATGGACTGCATCTGCAGGACAAAATAGGCGCCCAGCACACCGGCCACCGGCTCCACCATGCCGGAATACTGCCCCATGAGAAAGCTCTTCCAGCGGCCCATCCCCTCCCGTCGCAAAGGAAGTGAAACCGCCGCGCCCTCTGGGAAATTCTGCAGGCCGATACCGATGGCAAGGGCAATGGCCGCGCCGATGGTGGCGGAGGGAAGCCCCGCGGCCGCGGCCCCGAATGCAACGCCCACTGCCATGCCCTCGGGGATATTGTGCAGGGTGATGGCCAGCACCAGCAGGGTGCTGCGCTGCCAGGAGGTTTTGATGCCTTCACTTTCCGACATGGCAAGGCCGGGATGGAGATGGGGGAGGAACTTGTCGATAAGCCGCATGAAAATGCCGCCGCCGAGAAACCCGACAGCTGCGGTCAGCCAGGCAATGTTGCCCAGATTCTCCGCCATTTCGATGCCGGGTGCCAGCAGGGACCAGAAACTTGCGGCGATCATAACCCCGGCGGCAAAACCAAGCATGGAATCCAGCATTTTGGCGTTGACCCTTTTGGCAACAAAAACAAGGGCCGCCCCCGCCCCGGTCATCAGCCAGGTGAAAAGCGTCGCCAGCAGCGCCTGCATGACGGGATGAAACTGCTGCACAAACTCAATCATGATTTTCACATCCTGCAAATGGATTTACCCAGGAGTCGTTCCGCAACAAGACGGCTCTTTCTTCTTTTTCCGCCACGCCGTCTTTTGCCGTTCCGGCCAGGCAAACGGATCTTTTTCCCCAACGGCCTGTTTTATTCTCCGGGAATTATAGCGCAAATAAACCAGGTTATCATGAAACGAGTCAACTTTTTTCCCGCTGCATCTTTTTCCTTGCCGGAAAACCGGGCGTGACCGAACCAAAAAAACAAGAGGCAAACGACGACGCGTTTGCCTCTGCACAACATTATTGCAACACCAGGCAACTAATGGATAAGACCAAGATTATTTCGTAACTGGGCAATCTGCAGACCAAGGGAGATGCACTGCTTTCCCTCCATGCATTTTTCCGCATCGGGGATTTCCAGAAACGTCTTCAGGTGATGATCCTCCTTTTTCAAATCAACCAGCCACGCCCTGTTTTCAGAATCATATTCGACATTCAGATCAATGCCGCACGCCCCGATTTCCGGGAAAACCTCTCTGATTTTTTCACACAATTCCTTATTGCTATGCATAAGCCACCTCCTGCTCATCATTTTTAATGATTCACTTACCAACGCTTGATTACAATATAATTACTATTAGCAAAAAGACAAGGGGAAGGGACGGGGTGGACAATCAGCACCGCTAAAGGGTTTCCGGCGAAAAACAAACAACTTCATCAATGCTTGTCGCACCGCACAGCAGCATGACCAGGCGGTCAACGCCCAAGGCGATGCCCGCTGCCGATTCAATCGCCGGCAGATCGGCAAGAAACTTCTCCGGCATCGGTCCCGGATGACGCCCTTGCAGAACAATAAGAGCTTGCTCCTTGACAAAGCGCTGCTGCTGTTCGACGGCGTCGGTCAACTCGGAAAAGCCGTTGGCCAGTTCAATACCATGAATATACAATTCAAAACGTTCAGCCAGAGATGGGTCGTCTTTTTTCAGGCAGGCAAGGGCCCCCAGTTGGGCCGGATAATCATGGAGAAAGGTCGGTTTTTCCCTGCCGAGATGAGGTTCGATGTACTGGACCAGAATCTCGTCGAAAATATCGCGGCGCAGGGCTTCCTCCAGGGAAACGGGCGCATGGAGAGCAAAAGCCCGGGCAACGGTCAGATGCTCCCAATCCCTTTCGTTGACGAGCAAACGAGTCGACGGCGGCAGGGGGAAATCAAGATGAGCGGCAACAAAACAAAGCATGGCGGCGCATTCGGCCATCAGATCACGGTAATCACCGCCTGCGCGGTACCATTCGAGCATGGTGAATTCCGGCAGATGCAGGCTGCCGCGTTCGCTGCGGCGAAAACATTTACAGATCTGGAAAATCTTTCCGTGGCCGGCGGCAAGCAGCCGCTTCATGCAGAGTTCGGGCGACGTCTGGAGAAACCAGCCGGATGACTCTTCAGGTTCGATGTAACGTTCAGGAATAATTGCGGGAAGTCGAACAGGGGTCTCCACTTCGAGATACCCCTGTTCGACAAAAAAAGCACGGACGGCCCGCAGGATTGCGGCCCTTGCAGCGAGATAGCGCACCGCCGGACAGCTGCTTAGTCCTTGACCCTGGTGATATACTCCCCGGTGCGGGTATCGATCTGCAGCACATCGCCTTCTTCAACAAAGGGAGGAACCTGCAGAGTATAGCCCGTTTCCACGGTAACGGGCTTCGTGTCGGTGCCGCTGGTGTCCCCCTTGGCCCAAGGGTCGGCCCGCACCACCTTGAGATTGACGAAGTTCGGCAACGTGACGCCGATGGGTCGCTCCTTAAACAGGAGAATGTCGACGTCCATGTTGTCAATCATGAAATTGATGCTGTCTCCCAGCTGCTCCCTGGTGATGGCCAGCTGTTCATAGCTCTTGTTATCCATAAAGTGAAACTCATCACCCTGGGAATAGAGATACTGCATGGTGCGCTCCTCCAGCGGCGCCTTCTGAAACTTGTCATTGGAACGGAAGGTTTTTTCAAAGGCATTGCCGGTGACCATGTTTTTCAGGCGGGTGCGATACAGGGCCTGGCCCTTGCCGGGCTTGGAAAACTGAAAATCCGTGACGATATAAGGTTCACCGTCTATTTCAACCTTCAGGCCCTTGCGTAAATCAGATGCGGTATACATAATTCAACTCCAAGCAGAACAAAAAAATTGATTATCATCGAAACTCAGCCGTTCTTTCGGCAGTCAGCGGAAAAAAACCGCCCGGCCAATCGGCAACGGACCTTTCTACCCTAATGTCCGCACTTTTTCAAGCAGAGACAACTTCTTTTTTGGAAATAGCCTCCGCCTTGATCCGATCGAGCAGATCGGCCAGCACCGGCTTGACGTTTTCCCGCAGGTCTCCGGCCACCACGATGAAAAGCAGATCATCGCCGGGCTGGAAGCGGCCTGACCCGGCCTCGATGACGATATCAAATATACCCTGCCGGCCCAGAAATTCCCGCCTGATCTCCTCAATTTTTTCCTGATCGGGCGTCACCTCAAGATACGAAACAGTTTGTTTGTCTCGCCTTGACCAAGAGCGCACCACGCCGTTATGGACCAGAACCATGCCGACGTTTTCGGCAAATTCAGGGTTCCGTTTCATTGCTGCTATTGTTTTTGAAATATCCATGCTTTCCTCTTTGTTGTCGATCATCAGGCCGCATGCAGGCTCTTTGCAGCCACCTCGTACACATCCTTGGACAAATTCCCGGCAGCCAGAATGCGCTCGAGCTCGGCCCGCATCAACCCCTGCCGCGCTTCATCAAAGCGGCGCCAGCGACTGAGCGGATTCAGCAGCCGGGCGGCGATCTGGGGATTGACGCTGTTTAACTCCAGCACCCGGTCCGTCAGAAAAATGTATCCTGCGCCGCTTTTATCATGAAAACAAAGCTGGTTGGCCGAACAGAAGGCGCCGATGAGCGAACGCACCTTGTTTGGATTTTTCATGGAAAAGGCGGGATGGCGCATCAGCCACATGACCTCGGACAAGGTTTCAGGCAGAGGGGCGGTGGCCTGCAGGGAAAACCACTTGTCCAGCACCAGGGTGTCCTTCTGCCACTGACCGTAAAAAGAAACGAGCACACTCTTTCTTTCCGGGCAATCCGGGTTATGCACAATGCTTTGCAGGGCGGCCAGCACATCGGTCATGTTATCGGCCTGCTCGAACTGGCGCAGGCACTGATTCATCACCTCCGGATCATCGAGCTGCATGAGATAGGCAAGGGCGACATTTTTCAGGCTTCGCCGCCCGGCGCTCTGCTGGTCATAACGGTAGGGGGAAGTACTGCTGAAGTTCCGGTAGACATCGCTGAAAAGTTCTTTCAGGTGCCGGGCAAGGGTGCGGCGGGTAAAAAGCCGGGCCTGGTGGATCGCATCCACATCGATTACCGCAAGCTGTTCACCCAGATATTTTTCCGACGGCAGAACGAGAAGCTGGGCAAGAAAGGCCGGATCGACTTTCCCCGCCTGGGCGAGAAGGTCGCTGAACACCGTGATAAAATTGCCGGCAAGGCGGAGTTTCTTTCCTTTTCCGATATCATCGATCAGGCCGAGCAGCACATGGCAGGCCAAGCGCTGTCCCGCCTCCCAACGACAGAATGAATCGGCATCGTGGGCCAGCAGGAAACCCAGTTCTTCTTCGGAGTAGTCGTAATGGAGCTTGACCGGGGCACTGAAGCCGCGCAGCAGGGAGGGTACCGGCTTTTCCGGAACGTTTTCAAAGACAAAGGTTTGCTCCTTTTCGGTCAGATCAAGCACCAGGGAAGTACCGCGTCGCTCACCACAAAAAAGCGGGATGTCGTTTCCCTTGCCGTCCAGCAAACCCACTGCCACGGGAATATGAAAAGGAGGTTTGTCATGCTGACCCGGGGTGGGCGGACAGCTCTGCCGCATCTGGATACTGTATTTTTTTCCTTGCGGATCATAGGATGAAGCAGCCCATACCTCCGGCGTGCCGGCCTGGCCGTACCAGTTGCGAAACAGACCCAGATCAATGGGTCCGCCATCCTCCATGGCGCGGACAAAATCATCACAGGTCACCGCCTGACCGTCATGCCGCGCGAAATAAAGATCCATGCCCCGCCGGAACCCTTCAGCCCCCAGCAGGGTGTGCATCATGCGGATCAGTTCGGCCCCTTTTTCATAGACCGTCACCGTATAGAAATTATTGATCTCGATATAGGAATCGGGCCGGACCGGATGGGCCATGGGGCCGCCGTCCTCGATGAACTGGAAATTGCGCAGCATGGTCACGTCGTGCAGTCGCTTCACCGCGCCGGAGGTCATGTCGGCGGAAAACAACTGATCACGGAAAACGGTCAGCCCTTCTTTCAAACTGAGCTGAAACCAGTCGCGACAGGTGATCCGATTGCCGGTCCAGTTATGAAAATATTCATGGGCGATTACTCCTTCGATGCCGGCGTAATCCTCATCAGTGGCGGTGTCCGGTCGGGCCAGCACATATTTGGAATTAAAGACATTGAGCCCCTTGTTTTCCATGGCGCCCATATTGAAATCATCCACCGCCACGATCATATAGAGATCAAGATCATATTCCAGGCCAAAAACCTGCTCATCCCACCGCATGGCCTTTTTGAGCGACTGCATGGCATGGTCGCACTTATCGCTGTTGTGACTTTGCACGTAGATATGCAAAGCAACATCGCGGCCCGAGCCCGTGGTAAAGATGTCTTCTTTGCGGACGAGATTGCCCCCCACCAGGGCAAAGAGGTAACAGGGCTTGGGAAAGGGGTCATGCCATTTGGCATAGTGGCGACCCGGACCGGCTTCGCCTTTTTCCACCAGGTTGCCGTTGGCCAGCAGCACCGGAACGGCATGATCCGCCTCAATGGTGGTGGTATAGCGGCTCATCACATCCGGACGGTCGAGAAAATAGGTGATTTTCCTGAACCCCTGGGCTTCACACTGGGTACAGAAGTTGCCGCTTGACTGATAGAGCCCCTCCAGCGAGGTGTTCTCCGGGGGGCGAATCAGGGTGGTGATCTCCAGGATGAATGCTGCCGGCGGCTGCAAAATGGTAAGCGATTCCTTTTCCAGCAGGTAATCATCCGGCCCAAGCTGTTTGTTGTCAAGGAAGACGGAGATCAGCTCAAGCTCCTCCCCGTCCAGGACCAGGGGAGAATCTTGCCGTCCGTCCGCCACGTTGCGTCGGCAATGCAGGCGCGAGGTTACAAGGGTATGCTGGTCTCCTAAGGCAAAAAAGAGATCCACCTCGTCAATCAGATACGGCGGCGGACAATAATCCTTTCGATATTTTATTTCAGGTGGTTTCAACGTCATCCCTCTTCAACCTTACTCACCACGGGGATGACCAGTTGGTCATCAAGCTTGAGATTGTTGAAATCATGGGCAGTGTTATATTTGCGCACAAGCCAGGCGGGCAGGTCGAATTCATCCGCGCAGAGTTTCCAGATATTATCGCCAGCCTTGATCCGGTAAAGCCGGGCGCCTTCAATCTTATAGACGGCAAAGAAATCTTCTTCGATCTCCTTATGGTATTCATAGCGATTTTGTTCGAACTCTTCCACCGCAACCTTGTCAAAGGAAATTTTCAACTGCTGGCCAAGCTTGATGGAACTCGCTGATCGCAGACCGTTGGCGCGGAGAATTTTTCCGGTCGGCACCTTTAACCAGCCCGCATAATGACCGATGGTTTCTCCCGCTTCAACCTTGATGGTGCCGGTCATGGCGCGACCGTTTTTTCTGCTGCCGACCTCGACCTCCAGATTGCCGGTGACAACCCTGGGGTTCACCGCGACACTGTCAAGATCCCCCTGGGGCAGCAAGGCAAGGGTCGCCTGCCGTTCCAGCTGACGGGTTTCCTCGGCAAGTACCGTTTCCGCGGCTGGATCAGAGGCAACATTCGCCGCGCCGTCCTCCTCGGTTTCCGCCACCCGCTTCGACGCGGAAATCGCCTTTTTCACGGCCGACGCCTGAATAATCGGAAATTCATCGTCCGCCATCTGCCGCGCGGTCCGCGGAGTGATCACCGCTTCCGCCGGAACAGAGGCAGTAACGGCGGGAGGCCCTTCTGCTTTTGCTCCTTTCAGCGCAACCTTCAAAGGCCCCGCGGTCAACTCCGCCGGGGCAACGGCCGCAGGGGGTGCCTGACTTGCGGTACGCCGGGGTAGCTCTTTTGCCCCTTTCATCGCAATCTTCAACGGTCTGGCGGTCAACTCCGCCGGACCGCCGGTTGCCGCGGTTTTGGCGAGGGGCACTATCTTTTCTTCCCTGGAAGGAATACGCAGATTCTGACCGACAACAATCATCTTGCGGGAATCAAGGTCATTGGCGGCAACCAGATCCTCCATTTTCACCCCGTGCCTTCGCGCCACCGTGCCGACGGTGTCACCCTTGCGTACCCGATAAAAACGGCTCGGCTTCTGCTGGTCGACCAGAATGTCCCTGGGCACGGCAGAGGCCACCTGGACGGCTGGATCTTTTTTACCGGGCAGGCGCAGCCTGTAGCCCTTGGGAACATGTTTCCGTCCTTCGAACACAGGCGGCCGCAGGGCGGGATTCAGCTCACGCAATGTCGCCAGATCCACCTTAAAGTGCCGGGAAAGGTCTTTCACCGGGGCATAATTGGACAGGGCCACCTCATAATGGGACACCGGATCGTCCAGCTTGATGTTGCCGAAATGTTTTTTATAATTTTTGGCCACATCAACCGCGGCGATAAATTCCGAATAAAAATTACGGGAGGCAAAGCCGAAACGGCTGCCTTCATATTTTCTGAATATGTTTTCATAGTTGCCCATGGCATTCTTGGCGCGCACCATGCCGGTAGTACCGTGATTATAGGCGGTGAGGGCCAGGGGCCAGCTGCCGAGCCGCTCATAATTACCTTTCAGGAATCGGGCGGCGGCATGGGTTGCCCGGATGGGATCACGCCTTTCGTCCAGCGTGTAATCAATGGTCATGAAGCGCTTGCCCGTATCCCGGGTAAACTGCCAGATTCCGGCGGCGCCGGATTTTGAATAGGCCTTGTAATTAAAGGAAGATTCCACATGGGGCAGATAGGCCAGCTCTTCGGGCAGGCCGTAGCTTCTGAATATCTTCTTGATCTCGTCAAGATAGGCCCCGGAACGGACCACACCCTCGGCAAAATGGTCCTTCAGGCAAAGCTGAAAACGAACCGCATCCGCAGCTGCGCGCAGCCTGCTTGCGGAGGGTTTTGCACCAAAAAGAGCCAGCACTCTCTTTTCCTCGCTTGTTCGCGCGACACCCCCGGCGGCCAGGGAAAGCAGAATCTTCTTGTATTTCGCCTTGGCGCCATCGACCCGCGCCGTATTTCTTTTTTCAGCGCCGCCGCGATCCCGCGGTTCAAGATCAATCACTTCATAAATGATGGACAGGTCACGGTTATCATGGATCAGCCCATTACTGGTAGGGTACTTGGCGTACACTGTTTTCCAAAAGGCGACATTGGCCCTCATGGCGTCATAGACCGGAAAAGAATTGCCGGCTGCCGCAGACACCGTTGACCGGGCATCTACCCACAAAACAAACATCATCACGGCCAACAAAAAGGGCACCCTGATCTTCACCATACGATAGCTCTATCCTTGCAAATCTAAAAAAATGAATCCGTCACTCTTCCACGACAATGAGGCCAATTTAGCATATTTCCCCTGCCGTCTCACCGTGTATTTTATTGCAGGCCGACAAAAGGGCAGGGATTTTCAGTCGCCCTGCCGGGACAGGGATGCTTCTTCTGTTTTGAAATTATCATTTGTCGCCGGAACGATTTCAACCCCGGCCTCGCGCAAAAGAACCACCGCCACCCCGTCTTTTCCCGCACTCTCGGGCACGGCCAGCAGGTCAGGCTTCAAGGAAAGCAGCCACCTGCCGACAAGCAGTCCTTTTTTCTTCTTTTCTTTGGCATAGGGATTTTCCACGTATTCCCGGATGATCTTTCCCGACTTTTTATCGATCGTTTCCAGAAGAAACCATGCCGCCGATCCGAGATGGCCGGACAACTCCCCGCCGGGACCGGTCACCGGCACAACCCGTTTCACCACCTCGCCACTGGAGTAATGAGGCCGGACCCGCGCCATGATCACCCGGGGAAAACGGGCAGGGATATCCTCTTCCAAACGGTCGGCAAGCTGACCCGCCAGCTTATGGGAAGGAGTGTGCATGATGACGTCCATATCGACGATAAAACGACCGCCGGCAGTGCGGCTGAGACATTTCCTCACCCTGGTCACCCGAGGATAGGCTTCCACCATCTGAATGATTTCCCGTTCCGTTTCGCGGTCGATCGCCCCGTCGAGCAGATCCTTGACCGCCATCAGCAGAAGTCCTCCGCCGGAACGGAAGACGAAAAGAGAAACAGCGGCGGCGGCCCAGCGGTCAAGAGGCCATCCCAGGCTCGTGGCCACCAGGCCGACCAGAACAACCGCGGTGGAAAGACTGTCCGCCAGGTAGTCGCGGGCATCAGCCTTCAAGGCGGGAGAATTGAGTCTTTCGCCGGCCCGCATCTGCACAAAACCGAAAATCAGGGCCGCAGCCAGGCAGAAAACGGTCACCGGCAAGGCAATCGCCACATCGGGCAGTCGTTCAGGACCGACCAGGGCCTGTCTGGCGATCTCATAGCCCGCGACAAGAACCGCCACGGCCGAAACAAGAGTGGCAATGGTTTCCGCCTTATAAAGTCCGTAGGGGAAAGAAGGATGCTCCCGGCCGGCCAGCCAGAGACCGAGAAAGGCGGCGGCGGCGGCAAAAACATCGGTACCGGAATGAATGGCATCGCCAAGCAGGGCGGAGCTGTCCGCCTTGACACCGGCAATTCCCTTGATCACCATCAGGAAGATATTGAGAACAACGGAAACAATTGCCCGGCTGCGGGCGGATTTGAGTTCGGCGCGTATGGCGGTTGAGGACATGGCGTACTCTTGACGGAAGAATCAGGATCAAGGCCGCGACAGCATAAAGGTCCGCCGAGTTCCAGAGACTCACACCGGCGCAGTCGATCAAAATTTCGGCGACGCCGTCCGCACTTACGGCATCAAATAAAAACCAATGGTTTTTTCGTAAACAGGCTGATCGCTATCGGAAAATTCGCAGCCGATGTAGCCGTTTTCCCCGACATGGCGAACAAGAACTTTCCGCTGGACATGCGATTCTTTCTTGTCATCCAGGGTAAAATCAACCAGCAATTCATCCCCGAGCTTTAAGGAATGAACGTGGCCGAGTCGCAAGCCGATGCCCCCCATGGAAATATTGACAATCTTGCAGTTTGGTTTGTTTTTGCCCGCAAAAAGGCCCTCATCAACCGGCACTTTACAATAAGTACCGTCAAGATCAGTGGTTTTTCGATATTTTTTACGAAAATTAAGATCAACCTTAAAAGTTTCCTTGCAGGCACATTTTACCTGCAGGGAATGTTTCTTATCTTTAAACTGGAGCACGGAAACATGCTTCATCCTGCCGCAATGCGGACAATGAAAAAGAGCCATGTTTTCCTGATTGACAAAAACTTCCGCCTTGCCCATATGACAAATCTCCTCGGGAGCAAACTCAAAAAAAGCCGCTCCATATTCGATCCGCGGCAGGAGCCGGCAACTTCATTGCAGCATTATTAATTCTACCACAGAATATTGTCATCACGCACGGATGTAAACTTTTTTTGTCTTTTTTTTGGGCTCCCTTGCACCAAGCGCAAACAAATGCTAAACAAGGCCCATCCTTGCGAACAACCCGATAACGAAAACCCCGGCAAAAAACCACGAAAAAATGAGCAAAACATACTCCCCCATCGTCGCCACCCTGGGCTTTGTCCTTTCCCCGGACCGCAAGCAAACCCTGCTGGTCCATCGCAATGCCCGGAAAGACGATCCGCATCTCGGCAAATACAACGGACTTGGCGGCAAAATGCGGGCAGATGAAGATGTGGTCGGCTGCATGCGTCGGGAAATCAGGGAGGAGGCGGGGATAGAATGCGTCGCCATAACCCTGCGGGGCACCATCAGCTGGACAAGCTTCGGCAAAAACGGCGAGGACTGGCTGGGATTTATCTTCCGCATCGACCGCTTCAGCGGAACACCCTTTGCCGACAACAAGGAAGGCACACTGAGCTGGCAACCTGTCGAACTGCTGCACACCCTGCCCATGTGGCCCGGCGACCGCTACTTTCTGCCGCTGGTTTTTGATGACGATCCAACCGTTTTTCACGGCTGGATGCCGTATCGGCACGGCCAACCGGTCAGCTGGCATTTTGAAAGGCTTTAAAAATTCCCCGGACCGGGGAAAAAGGCCTTATCAGCCGCACGAGGCGGCGTTATTCGGGTCGTAGGTATTGGCGCCGTTACGGTAGAGATAGTCGTTGAGTAAAAGCTGATCGTTTAATGCCAGATTGCCCCACGATCCATCCTTGGCGCAGGCCGGATATTTTTTGTAAAAAACCCGGTTCCAGGCCTCCGGACTTTTTGATTCGGAATGAAGAAACGGCGCGCCCTTGTCATTGTCCCTGACATGGCATGTTTTGCAGTTATTCTGAAAGATTTTCGCCCCCTTGCCCCACCACATGCTGTCTGCCCCAAGAATACGGCAGGTCTGGGTGGTCTGATCCAATCTTTTCAGCTGGCCTGCATGACCGGTTGCCGTGCCGATCGCAAAACCCGCAAACAGCACCACGGCACTGACCATCAACCTTTTCATATGAGCCTCCTGTAAAGTTTTTCCCACGTCGACACAACCGACATTATACCACATTGTATGGAACACCTGCAGACCTATTTTGTTCATTTTATTTGCACCGGGGAAATAATAAAGCCCTGACTGACAAAATTGCTTGTTTCTTTTCAGAATTTTTAGTTAAAAACACAAAAATTCAACATCACAAAAAATACGTTTGTCTGCAAATATGCAAACCGATATGTCCGACAACAACGCACTGTCCGATAAGACCTTGAATGCCCTCGTTGAAAAGAGCTGCGCGCTTTTTGCCGGGCGGCCGGCTCTCAGTCTCGCCTTTCAGCAACCTCTCACCTATGCCGAGCTTTTTGACCGGATCACCCGGGTGGCCGCGCAACTGAAAGAAGCCGGGATCCGCAAAAAGGACAAGGTGGCCATTCTCGGAGAAAACTCACCGGCCTGGGCTATCGCCTATCTCGGCACTATCCGGCTCGGAGCAATCGCCGTGCCCATCCTGCCTGACTTTCCCGAGTCGGACGTGCGCCACATCCTCACCGACGCCAAGGCCAAAATCCTCTTCACGACCCAGCGACAGATAGAAAAAATCTATGAACTTGGCAGCCACAAAATCAGCTCCATCATCATGCTGGACGACAGTCCGCCGGAAAAACACCTGGGGCAGATAGAGACATTTTCCTCCTTTATCGCCAAGGCGGCCCAGTTGCCCCCGAAAAAACTGGAGGATGCGGCCAAGCCTTCCACAATTTCCTCCGAAGATATTTGCGCCGTCATCTATACTTCCGGCACATCGGGCCATTCAAAAGCGGTCATGCTCAGCCACGGCAACCTGTACGCCAATGTCAATTCCGCCAACCAACTGCTCAAAATCATGCCCGACTGGACATTTCTTTCCATTCTGCCCATGTCCCACACCTATGAATTCACCATCGGGTTTCTCCTGCCCCTGCTGAACGGCTGCCGCATTGTCTACGCCGGCAAGGCCCCCACGCCGACAACCCTGCAACGCATCTGCCGGAAGGAAAAACCTTCCGCCATCTGCATGGTGCCGATGATCATGGAGAAAATTTACAAAAAAAGGGTAATGAGCGCAATCGACCAAAGCCCCCTGCTCAAGCTCGCCACGAAGATTCCCGCCCTGCGGCAGAAGATATACCGAAAAATCGGCAGAAAGCTGCTCGATTTCTTCGGCGGCAATCTTCAGCTCATCGCCATCGGCGGAGCGGCCATCAACCACGAAACGGAAAATTTCCTGAAAGAGTCCCGATTCCCTTATCTGATCGGCTACGGCCTCACCGAAACCTCGCCGCTTCTTGCCGCCGGCCCTTTCCAGGATCCCTCCCTGGTGATCGGTTGCACCGGCAAACCGGTACCGGGGGTGGAAATCCGGATCGCACAGCCGGAGCCGGCAACCGGCATCGGCGAGATCATGGCCCGGGGCCCCAATGTCATGCAGGGCTATGCCAATCATCCGGAACTGACCGCCCAGACCATTGACTCCTCAGGGTGGCTTGCCACCGGCGATCTCGGCCGCTTCGACCAATTCGGCAACGTCCACATCATGGGCCGCTCCAAGAGCGTCATTGTCCTCAGCAACGGGGAAAATATTTATCCCGAGGCCATTGAAGAAAAAATAAACTCCTTCATGCATGTCATCGAGTCCCTGGTGGTGGAAAATCACGACTACCTGGAAGCACGGGTTTATCTGGATTACGATCTGATCGACCAGAAAACGAAAAACAAGAACCAACAGCAGAAAAGGGAATATATCGAGCAGCTGCTCAAGGAAATACAGCAAAACGTCAACAGCCAGCTGGCGTCCTATTCAAAAATACACAAAATAATTGAACGGCAGGAACCTTTTATCAAGACGGCGACCCACAAGATCAAACGCTATCTTTACACCGAAGGACATTAGACGAGAAAAGGACGAAGAAATGAAAAAGAAAATCGCACTGCTGACAGCCCTGGGGATTGCAAGCGCGGCCAGCGCCTCTGCTTCCGGCTACCGCATTCCGGAGCAATCCATCAACTCGGTTGCCCTGAGCAACGCCTACATCGCCCATACCGAGGGAGCAGACACCGCCTATTACAATCCGGCCAACATGGGCTGGCAGGAGGACCGCTGGCAGCTTGAGGCCAGCGTCAGCTACATCAATCTGCCGCATATCGACTATAACGACGCCAACAACAGCGCACTGGATGGTTCATCAAAAACAGAGAACCTTTTTGTTCCCATGTTCCACCTGGTCTCGCCGGAAAGAAACAATTTCCGCTTCGGCTTCTCCTTTGTCGTGCCCTACGGCCTGTCAAAACGGTGGGATGAGGCATATCCGAAAACATTTGCCGAGGAATTCACCCTGAACGTTTTCGAGGCCAATCCCTCCATTTCCTACACCTTCTGCGATCGTTTCTCCCTGGCGGCCGGCGCCCGCATCCTGCACACCACCAACAACAAAGTCAAAAGCAACGACACACTTTCCGGCTATGACCTGCGCCGCGACATGGACGGCGACTCCACCGATCTCGGCTACAACCTGGCCATGACGGTGAAACCGATACCGCAGTGGGCCATTGCCGCCACCTATCGCTCCAAGGTGGTCCAGAGCCTGAGCGGCGACGCCGATCTCTCCACCAATTTTCCCGGCAACAATACCTACAACGGCGACGTCACCCTGGACGTGGTGACGCCTGCGGTGCTGACGCTGAGCACCGCCTATACCTTTGACCGCACCACGGTGGAGCTAACCTGGGACAAAACCTACTGGTCGAAATATGACCAGCTTGATTTCGACTACGACGGAACCTTGAGCGCGAACCCCATAGCCAATGTGGTTCTGACGGGCGCCTTTGACAATTCCATTGACAAGGATTGGAACAATTCCAACGCCTACCGCATCGGCGTCACCCATAAATGCTCCGACCAGCTCACCGCCATGGTGGGATTCGCTTATGATGAAACCCCGGTGCCGGATGACACCCTGGGCTTTGAGCTGCCCGATTCCGACGCCCTGATCTACTCCCTGGGCGCCAGGTATCAGCTCAATGCCGACATGGAGGTGGGCGGCGCCTATCTCTATGATTACAAGAAAAGCAGAAAAATCGACGCGGCAGACGCCAATCCCCGAATCAACGGCACCTTTGAGGACGGCGGCGCCCATGTGCTGACCATGGGGTTCCGCTACAAGTTCTAGTGCCCGGATGGAATTAGGTTGACTATTTTCTGAAATTGTTTTTTGATGCATGATTAAAATTTTGTTTTAATTCATGGAGCAGGAACGGTCCATTACCGTTTCTGCTTTTTTACTTCCGCGATAGACCTTATGTCTGACATAACCCATTTAGACTCCGGAGACGTTCACATCGTCGACCATGACGGCCGCCGCTTCATCCTGGTCGGCACCGCCCATGTTTCGCGTAAATCCGTTGACCTGGTCCATCAGGTCATCGAACGGGAAAAGCCGGATTGCGTCTGCGTGGAACTGGACGCCAAAAGATACGAATCCCTGTCGGAAAAAAAACGGTGGCGGTCCCTTGACCTGAAACAGATCATCAAGAACAAGCAGCTCAGCACCCTGCTGATCAATCTGGTGCTGGCCTCCTACCAAAAGAAACTGGGAGACCAGCTCGGCGTCATGCCGGGCTCGGAACTGCTGGAAGCGGCCAATACCGCCCAGGCCCTCAATATTCCCCTTTCCCTCTGCGACCGGGATGTGCGAGTCACCATGCGCCGGGCCTGGAAATGCACCTCTTTTTTCAAAAAGGGATATCTGGTGGCAAGCCTTGCGGCCTCGCTTTTTGAAGAAACGGAAATAACCGAGGAAAAATTAAACGAACTGAAGGAAACCGATGTCCTCTCCGAGCTCCTGGCCGAGCTCGGCCGGGCCTTGCCGGAACTGAAAACCGTACTCATCGACGAACGGGATACCTTTCTCGCCGAAAAGATCAAACGGGCCAAGGGGGGCAGAATCGTTGCCGTGGTCGGCGCCGGCCACATCAGCGGGATCAAAAAGGCCCTGCTGGAAGACCGCAGCCGCCAAATGGAGGAGATCAACACCATTCCACCGGTTTCGCCGCTCTGGAAAGTGTCGGGCTGGCTCATTCCGGCGACCATCATCGGCGCCATCGGTTTCATCGGCTACAGCAAAGGAATGGCCGTGGCCGGGGAAAACATGCTCTACTGGATTTTGGCCACCGGTCTGCCAGCCGCCCTGGGCGCCCTTATCTGCATGAGCCATCCCGTTACCATTCTTGCCGCCTTTGCCGCGGCGCCCATCACCACTCTCTCACCGGTTGTCGGCGTCGGCCATGTCACGGCCTTTGTCCAGGTCATGATGCAGCCGCCCCAAGTGCACGAGTTCGAAACCGTGCTGGGAGACATGTCGAAAATCCGCAGGTGGTGGGGCAACAAGCTGCTCAGGGTTTTTCTGGCCTTTACGCTGCCCACCTTGGGCGCAGTCATCGGCGTATGGGTCGCCGGTGTTGAAATTTTATCCAATCTGGCAAAACCATGACCACCAAACAAAAAACGCTTTCCAGCAAACAGATTCGCTACCTCCGCTCCCTGGGCCACCATCTGGTTCCAGTGGCCATGGTGGGTCAGCACGGCATGACCAAAGAGGTCCTTGACGCGGTCAAGGCGGTGCTTGCCTCCCATGAACTGATCAAGGTCAAAATTCAGAATACCGCCTCCCTGGAGCGGCACGAAGCGGCCGAAGCCCTTGCCGCCAAGACAGGCGCCGCGCTGGTGCAGGTCATCGGCCGCAGTGTCCTGCTTTTCAAGGCGAACAAGGATATCCGGCCGGACAAAAGAATTGCCCTGCCGTAAGTAAAAACCCGAAGACAGGAGTTGCGTGTCATGTCGTCGCCACGGGAAAAACTTGAGAAACTGCTGGCCGGGGACGAATTTCTCCTCATGCCCTGCTGCTATGACGCCCTTTCCGCCCTGCTGATAGAACAGGCCGGCTTCCCTCTTACCTTCATGAGCGGTTTTGCCGTCAGCGCCGCGCGTCTCGGACTGCCGGACACCGGACTCATCTCCTACGGCGAGATGGTCGATGCGGGCCGCACCATCTGCGGCAGAGTCAGCATCCCGGTCATCGGTGACGCCGACACCGGCTATGGCAATGCCGTGAACGTCAAGAGAACCATCTCGGGCTATGCGGCGGCGGGCTTTGCCTGCGCCATGATCGAAGACCAGCTGATGCCGAAACGGTGTGGCCACACCAAGGGGAAAATGGTGGTGGAAAGAAAAGAGGCCTTTGCCCGAATCCGGGCTGCGGTGGATGCCAGGGAAGAGGGGGCGGACATCCTCATCATGGCCCGCACCGATGCCCGCACCACCCACGGCATGGACGAAGCGCTCTCCCGCTGCCGGGGTTTTGCCGACCTGGGCGCAGACATCATTTTTCTTGAGGCCCCGGAGTCCGTTGAGGAGATGAAGCTTTTCTGCCGGGAAATCCCCGGCCACAAAATGGCCAACATGCTCCAGCACGGCAAAACCCCCATGCTTTTCCCCGTCGAACTTGCGGCAATGGGATTCAAAATCGCCGCCTACCCCCTCACCCTGATCAGCTCGACGATTTCGGCCATTCAGCACGCATTGCAAACCCTCAAGCAGGGCGACTATCCCGCGCATATCGATTTTGCCGGGCTCAAAGACATCGTCGGCTTCACCGACTATTACCGGGAGGAAGAACGCTATGCCGGCTGACAGCCGCCCCCTGCTTCTTCTCACCAACGACGACGGGGTCCATGCGCCGGGACTGCGCTTGCTCTATCAGGGCATGGGCGAACTCTACCGGGCGGTCATTGTCGCCCCGGACCGGGACAACAGCGCGGTCAGTCACTCCCTTTCCCTGCACCGCCCGCTCAAGGTGAAGGAAGTGGAACAGAACATCTTTGCGGTGAACGGCACCCCGGCGGACTGCATCACCCTTGCCGTTGAAAAAATCCTGCCCGCCAAGCCGGACCTGATCATCTCCGGCATCAACGATGGGGCGAACCTGGGCCATGACATCAGTTATTCCGGCACCGTATCCGCGGCAAAGGAGGGAACCATCCGCGGCGTGCCGTCCATTGCCGTCTCCATTTCCGGCGATCCTCCTTATCATTTCGCCACGGCAGTGACGTGCGCGGCGAGAATAACGCGGCTGATTCTGGCCAGCCGTCTCCCCGAAGACTGTTACCTCAATATTAACGTGCCCAACCTGGAAGCGGCGCAAATCAGCTCCATGAAAATCACCCGCCAGGGACGGCGGATGTACGAAAACGCGGTGCAGGAACTTGTCGACCCATGGGGACGGCCCTGTTTCTGGATCGGCGGGGGCAGCCCTTCACGGGAAAGAGGCCCGGGGACCGATTCGTACGAAATGGAACGCGGCTTCATCTCCGTCACCCCGATCCATCTTGACCTGACAAACTACGACGCCCTTGCAGCCCTGCAGGAATCCTGGACAAACAAATTGAACGGCGGGCAATAACCAAACGTCACGAAAGGCATACTGTTTTTTTGGCTGAAAACAATCTCCCCCCGGCTGAACCGCACCAGCCGCTTGCACCCGTGAGACGCGCGCACCATGCGCTGTTGCGCCGGCCATCAAGCGTTTTCACCTTATTTCCCCGGGATCGCCGCCATCTCCGGTTCCGTCGGGGGAATGACGACCGGAATCTCCTCCGTGCCGGCCACAGCCTGATCTTTTTCCGCGGAGGGAATGGCCGCCATGGCAGGTTCTTCCGCAGGATGCTTTGCCGAAATTTCGTTTTTCCCGTTCTCCGACACCTCCATGGCACGGCATAATCCGCCCCACGAAAGAAGAAGGCAGCAACAGGCGCATATTGCAAATCCTTTGTTTTTCATCTTTTCCTCATCCCGGCGGAGCAACGGAGGGAGACCGCGGAAAAACCCTCGCGCAGCACACGCTTCCCTGCCCGCTTGATTGACGTTTATTGGTCATCGGAGCGGAGGCGCGGCAATCACGTTGCACCCCGCACAAAACCTATCTATATGGCTCAGGAGGTTGTTCGTTGTCAAGCTTCCCTCACCCTGGAAAACAAAATTCTTGACTTTTAGGTATATCAAGTCGATATTACAAATACCTCATCTACCATGCGTGGAAGGAGTAACGAAGCCGTCCCTTGGGGCGGCTTCAGCATTTTTAGCTGTTACCCCGCCAATATTTCTCATATTCCTTCCGCAATTTCCGCACCGCGACCTGGCCGTTCACCAGCATGGGCAGGAACCAATCGCGGGGAATGTGGGCTACACAGATTTTTCCAACAGCAAAATTGCAACATAGAACTTGAATTTCTGTCTCTTTCATGTCATTCTCTTAGACAAGAATGTGGTGCCATGACCGGTGTGAACAGTTACTGTTTGCCAACCGACATGAGTGCCGGTTGTACCTAAAAGGGTCCCAGCGAGGTAAGCAGTTACTGCTTGCTTGCAGCTGGGGCTCTTTTGTTTTTTACGGGTGGTATTTCAACCAGTCGTAAATTCTAATGGCGCGTTTCAAGTCAGTCTTGAGTGGTTGGCCTCCGGTTGACAGCACTGAAGGGTTGTCCGTCAGAATGCGCACCAGAAAAGAATGCAAATCGTCTATATTGATGTTTTCCTGCTTGAGATGTGGCAAGGCGTTGAGGCATTTCCCATCCTGGTATTTGCCAAGCAGCGTTTCAATTGAGTCCTGACGGCACGGGTGCCTTTCACGATTTTTCTTGATCGTATTGGAAAGCAAGTCATCGTACTTTTGTTTGTTTTCTACCGCAGACATAACCTTCTCAGGCAACTCACCGGAATATTGCGAAAGATATTTGAATATTGGGAGGCTGTTGCTGTTGTGGGGTAACAGTTTCGGCAAAGCATCCCAGACAATACACTCCGCATCGAAATCACGGTTGTCGAGGACAACATCGGCGTACAGCTCATCCGCTGAAACCCCTGTATACCCCTTTCGCCCGAAATCATTGAGAATGCCGACCCCGATCACGATCTCGACATCCTCCAGCTTATCATCCTCCAGATTGACGGTTCTGATCTTGCCCGTTGGCTTGTTCGTCAACACCAGATCGTAAATATCCTGTTTCAGGCGCCGCAGCATCGGCGCATTATACTTGGCCTGGTTTTCCAGCATCGCCTGATACAACGGCTCGTAGCTTTTCAGGCGGATGCGTGTCATTTCTATGGACTTGCCACCTTCAAATGACTTGCTGTAGGTGGAAACCTCTTCAGACTCGCCTGCCTTGGCCCGCACGACAAACATCAACCGTTCCTTGATCTTGTCGAGGTTGTCGGCCGAAAGGCATTTGACGATGGATTTCAGGATGTTTTCGATGTTGGTGTCCGTGATGGAATAGCCGATGAAAACGATGGGGTGTTCAAGGAAAATCGTCAGAATTTTCGCCGCCAGATAGGCATTCTTCTCCGAAAAACTGGCATAGTCGGCCTCAGTAACGACTATGGATTCGGGTTTCGTGCAACAACCATGAATCTTATAGATTTCGGAAATGCCTTGCAGGGTGGAAAAAAGCAGTTCTTCCTGACCAATATATTTTATGTAACTGGGGAACATCTCCTCGATGAAACAGTCGTAGTTGGTGGTCAGCACCCCGCCGATGCTGCGCATTTCAAGTTTCCGGAACAGCTCGATTTCAGCGGCATATTCATCTATGTGTTCCCTGCTTCTATCATTCGTATAGCGGGCGATTTCGATCTTGAAGGGCGAAATGGAGCGGGCAATCTCGTCAGCCGACTGTTCCCGGCTCTCCCTGAACCGTTCATCCTTGAACCAGCGCAGGTTGAAGTCACGTTCAATCAGCTCCGCCACCTTCGGCAGCAAACCTTCCTTGCACTCCAGCCCCTTTGCCTGTTGTTCGTACAACTCGTAGGCATACTCACTGTCAGTCGCCATTCGGGCAAAGCGACGCAGCAGCTCTTTCCAGTTGTCAAGACTAAGATAACGGATCGACATCCCGGAGCCGACAAAAAGCATCGGCAGGTGGTCTGTCCTCTTCAGGCGTTTCAGGATGGCGCTTTTCATAGACACTCCGGATACAATTCGTTTTCCCGCTGAATCATTTCACCGTCACTTGGCCGTTCATCAGCATGGGCAGCAGCCAGTCGCGGAGTTGGGTGAGGTGTTGGTTTTCTTGTTCAAGCAAATCCTGGCGTTTGAAGATCGGCTCCACTGATTTGCTGAACTGACCGACGACTTTCGAGTCGGGTAAGGAGATTTTTACGGTCTTCAGGACCGTGGCGGAGACCTCCTTGAAGGTCGAGCCGGAGGCATACTGGGTGATGGCCTTCAAGGAATTTTTGACAGTGTAGTAAATGAACGCCGTTGAATAGCCGTTGGTCGGAATGAAGGACTTGAAGCCCTGATTGGTGGTCAGTTCGTTCCGGGCAATGGCCATGTAGCCGATGGGTGCGCGGGAACTGAGCAAGACCGTTCCGGCGGGATACTTTTTCAGGGCGGCATCCTTGAGACCCTCGGCGGAGACATCCTGTGCGCCACGGGAGATGAATTTGTTGCCTTGGTTGTCGGACAGATCGTTCGGGGTAATCCACGACGTGCCGTCGGCGGTGAAGTTTTCCGGATTCTTTGTTGAAGGCGTACTGCCGCCGACAATCTGCCCCAGATCATCCAAGGTGCCGCCCTTCCACCCCGCCGGGATCTCCCGTTTCAGGGTGGAGTTGTAGACCATCTTGCCGCCGGAGGATTTGTAGGGCTTGCCGTTTGGGGCGGGCTTGCCTGAAGCGAAGTCGAAGGGGAAGTCGAACTGCACGAACCAGTAGTCGTACAGGGTCTTGGCCATGGACTCAAGTTCGGCGTTGATGCGGTTGTTGCAGTCGATTTTGGCGTCGAGGGCGGAGAGGACGGCGGCGATTTTTTGTTGTTCTTCGAAGATCGGAAATGAAAACTCAACTTGTTTCAGCCCGATGCCGGTTAGGTGCTTGATGGTTGAGCCGATGAAGTGCTTGGCAAGTTCTCTATTTTTGTTCGCGAGAAGCAATCGGTAATAAACGAACTCATTGCTGTGGCCGCTATTGATGCGAACTCGATGAAGAGCCTTCTGTATCTTCATTCCCTGCACTTGGTCTTTCCAGATCGCACAGCGCCCAGGCTCACCGCCTTCACAGACAACAAGATCACCGAATTTCAATCCGTACCGCTCTTGTTCGGTGTCTTCGAAGCGCATTTTGTTCAGGCTGGAAAGATCGAATCCGCCCCACCTGACGTTGATGTTCGCAAGGTATGGCTGAAATTCCCCCTTGTTCTTTTTTCCATCAAGCATTTTCCCAAGGCACATCTCGGAGATTTCACCGAGCTTCCTTGTCTGCCACTTACTCATACCGCACCCCAACCAACTGCTGCCGAATCCCCAGCTCCAGCCCGACCGACTCCTGGAACAGCCTGTCCAGGTTGTCGCTAAAACCCAGCATCGTTGTGAATCGCCGGGAATCAATCATGCTTGTTCCCTTCCGATGGATGAGAGCGATTTCCTCTTCCGCCGGTTTCCGCCGCACCGTGGCGGTGAACAGGCAGCCGTCATGGCCGCCGCTAAAATCAATGGTCGACCAGTGTTCCGGCACCTGCTTGAGGCCTGAACCGTCATCGGTCACGCCGATGACGGTCTTGCCGCCATTGTTGTTGGTATAGACAGCCATCTCCGAGGCCAGCGACGCAGCATTTTTTACATCCGCCTTGAACCGGCGGGTGGAATCTTCGTTGAGGGCGAGTTGGGCACGGAGGTCTTTTGCATGCATGCCGCTCATGATTTGCCTCCCTTCTTCCGGGGCGACTTCAGCTTTTTGATGTCCTCTTCCAACTCCTTGAGGCTCTCTTCACGCTGGATGCGTCGCTGCGATTCCTGGAACTTGTCATACTCCAGGGCGGCTTTTTCCTGGGCCATCTGGTGGCTGATCTTGCCCGCATGGGTGAGCAGCTCCCGGCCATTGAGCTGAATAATGGCATCCAGCCGTTGAATCCAGTCGGACATGTGCATGGGGGTTCTCTGCTGGGCCATGGTTTCGGCGAAGGCCAGGTATTGTTCCACCAGCAGGCCGAGCAGCTTCATTTCATCCTCGGCGAGGTAGTTCTTGGCGATGCTCACATCGCTTTTACGCACCGCCGGCTCACCTTTCTTGTCGAACGATTGCATACCCATCAGGGGCCGCGTGGCGTCCGCCCGGCGATACACCAGTTCCGCCGCTGTTTGCCGGCTGATGGCCCAGAGGAGTTTGTTCTGAACCACCTTGAAAAACTCGACGGTCTTTTCGTCCCTGGGGTCGTAGTCGATGCTGGTTGTATAGATATCCTTGATTTTCTGATAGAAGAAGCGCTCGGAAAGGCGGATTTCACGGATGCGTTCCTGTAGCTCCGTGAAATAGGCCATCGAGTTGCCCGTTTTGAAGCGCTCATCGTTCAGGGCAAACCCCTTGACGATGTATTCCTTCAACCGCTGGGTGGCCCAGATGCGAAACTGAGTGCCCTGGTGGGACCTGACCCGGTAGCCGACGGAGATGATCACGTCCAGGTTGTAAAATTGAACGTCTCTGGACTGGGTTTTATCCGGCATGGCGCCATGGCGAGTGGTTGTCCGGAAATTCCGGACAACCACTTGCTCGTCCAGTTCGCCTTCACTGAAAATATTGCGGATGTGCTCGGAAATCGTCTTCTTGCTTTTGCCGAACAACCCAGCCATGTGCTCCTGAGTCAGCCAAACCGTCTCGTCTTCCAACCGGACATCGATTTTGATTTTGCCGTCAGCGGCCTGGTAGATGATAATTTCCGAATGATTCATCTCGCCGGCCTCATGTCTGAAAGGTCATTTATCAGGTCATGGAGACCGGATAAAACCATGCCGCCCGTGTCGGCAAAGGCCGCCATCTCCGAGGCCAACGATTCGACATTCTTCACATCCGCCTTGAACCGGCGGGGGGAATCTTCTCCAAGGGCGATTTGGGACAGGCGGTCGAATTGTTTCATATCGCTATTCGTGCCGAATCTACTCATAGCGCAACCCCGTCAACTGTTTCCGAATCTCCTGCTCCAACCCGGCCGACTCCTTGAACAGCCGATCCAGATTGTCGCTAAAGCCCTGCATCTTGGCAGTGAACTCAGCAGGCGTCAGATCCACAAACTCAATCTTTACCTCGAAATACTGCCCGGCGCTGAGGGAATAGTTTTTGGCGGCGATCTCGTCGTAGCTCACCACCACCGAAAAATCTTCCACCGCCTCCTTGCCGTTGAACACCGCAATAATCCGGTCTTCCTCTGCCGCTGCAAGCAGGGTTTTCTGGTTTTTGCCATCCTTGACCTTGGTGCCGAGGTTGGAGGCGTCGATCAGCACCACACCGTTCTTGTTGCTGTCGTCAATGAAGAGGATGGAGACGTTGGTGCCGGTGGTGGCGAAGATGTTGCTCGGCATGGAGACCACCCCGGCCAGCATCCGGTTATCGACCAGGTGCTGGCGGATCTTCTTGTCGATGCCGGATTGCGCGGTGATGAAGCCGGTGGGCACCACCACCGCAGCCTTGCCGCCGGGTTTCAGCGAATGGACGATGTGCTGGAGAAAGAGCTGGTAGATGGCCATTTTGTCCACGGCCTGCTTGGGGATGTTCGGCACCCCGGCAAAGAAGCGCTCCTTGTTCTCCCTGGTCTCCAGCTCGTTGCGAAAGTCGGAGAAATCCATCTTGAAAGGCGGATTACTGACGATGTAGTCGAATTTCTTCAGCGCCTTGCCGTCCCGGTGGTAGGGGTGCAGCAGGGTGTTGCCCTGGATGATGTTGGGGATGGAGTGGACCAGATTGTTCAAAATCAGGTTCAACCGCAGCAGGTTGGAGGATTTCTGGGAAATATCCTGGGTGTAGATGCTGCAGCGGTTTTCGCCGATGGCGTGGGCCACGTTCATCAAGAGGGTGCCGGACCCGGCCGAGGGGTCGTAGCAGCTGACGTTGTGCACCTTGCCCTGCTGTTCCTGCGGCACCAGGATGGCGGCCATGATCCGGGCCACGGCATGGGGCGTGTAGTATTCGGCATACTTGCCGCCGCTGTTGCTGTTGTAGTCCTTGATCAGGTATTCGAAAATGGTGGCGTAGAAATCGAACTTCTGGGTGAAGATGCGCTCGAAGCTGGAAAATCCAATCTTGTTGATGATGGCGCGGCAGAAGGCGTCGCGCCTGCCGACATCGCTGATGTATTCGCTCACCCGGTCAAACAGGGTGACCTTTGCCCCGCCGTCGGTCTTGACCGCGAATATGTCGTTGTTGCTGATGGCGATGTCGCGCAGGGTGTCGTCAAAGAGCTTGGCGAAATCGGGCTCGTTCTGGCGATTCCACAGATGGGTGATGAAGTGCTCGGGTTTGAGGCGGGCGGTGTCCGGCCCCATCTGGTATTGCAGCATCTCCAGCTCGTCACTGCTCAGGGAGCTGATCGCCTGTTTCCAGTTCTCGGTGCCATTTTGATATTGGGCCAGCTCCGGTTTGATCTTCTTGGCCTCAAAGGCGAACTTATCGTTGAGGAACTTGTAGAGAAAGACCTGGGTGATGATCTTGAACTCGTTGCCATCGTTGCCGAGGCCGTAGGCGGCGCAGATGTTCTTGAGGCTGTCGATCAGTTGCCGGGTGCTGTTGGTGAAATCCTGCGTTACCACGCCTGTACTCCTGTTCTGTTGCCGGAGGCAAATTCATTCCTGTATTCGGTGACCACCAGCCGGTTGATGGCGCGGCAGGCCTCCGGGTTGAGTTTGATCTTTTGGCGAGTCTGGAACTCGCCGATAACCAGCGGCATCATCATCTGTTCAAAGAAGGCTTCATTGGCCAGCAGCTGGGTGTTCTGCAACACCTGGTCGTCGGCCTGCCTTTTCACGCCGGTAAGGGCCTCGAAGAGGCTCCGCTCGGTTTCCGACAGCGTGCCGCGTTCCATTAAGCGCTTGTGGATGCGGGTGTATTTGGCGTCGCCCTGGTACTTGGCGCGGAGCTGGTTGTTCTGCCGGTTCAGCTCCTTGACCTTTTCATGAATGGCGTTCAGCGCCCCGATGTTGGCGGTCATTTCTTCCTGGGTGACTTCGCTCAGTTTTTTCTTCTTGAACAGCCGCTCCAGCTCTTCCTTGAGGGTGATGAATTTGGGGTCCTGCTGGTCGAAGTTGTCGGACATATCCTCGCGGGTCCGGCGCAGGGTGTTCTTCAGCTTGTCGGCCAGCACCAGCTCTTCTTCCCCGACCTTGGTGAACAGGAAGAGCACCTCTTCGAGGGCGACGTTGAGCAGGCCCGTGGTGTCGGCGCTCGACTCAATGCTTTCTTTCAGGTTCAGCAGGTCGAGGTGGTTGCAGGTCTCGCGGTAGAGCTGGCCCAGCTTCTGGAAATCGAGCTGGTCGAGGAAGGAGTACTCGCCTTGCAGGCGGATCAAGTTGTAGAGACTGCGGGCGTCAAGCAGGGCCTTTTTGAGGGCCAGCACCGTGGCGCGGTCCTGGGTCCGGCTGATCTGCCGGGAGAATTCCTCGGCGTTCTCGGTGTTGAACTGAAACAGGATGTTCTTGACCTGCTCGATCTCGCTCTGGATTTCCTCGGCGGATTTGAACAGATGGGAGTAGTGTTCCAGTTCGTCGCCCAGCTCGTCGTTCAACTCTTGCAAATAACGCTGGTTCGTTTCCTCGAACTCCTTGCTGATGTCGGCGAAATCGACCACATAGCCATAGCGGAAATCCCCATAGGGGCGGTTGACCCGGGTCAGGGCCTGGAGCAGATTGTGCTTACGGATCACCCGGCCCAGGTAGAGCTTTTTCAGCCGGTGGGCGTCAAAGCCGGTGAGCAGCATATTGTAAACAAACAGCAGGTCGATTTTGCCCGCCTTGAAATCCTCCACCCACTCCTTGCGCTCCTGCTTGCTGCCGATGTCGTGCAGGATCAGGGCGCCGCTTTTGACCTTGTTGGCCTGCTTTTGCAGGGTGGCGTAGCGGGGACGCGCGGAATCAGCAGCCACAAGAAGAAGGCCGTCGACACTGGTACTAATGGCCCCAGCGAGCGGAACCGATTTGGGGTTCTGGCGGGCTTGAAAGATTTCGAACATCTTTTTCGCCTGCTCGGCGCTGTCGCAGATCACCATGCCGCCGATGCCGGCGTCGTTCAGCGCGCCCCGGCTCTTTTCGAAATCGTCGATGATGTAGTCGAGCATCGGCTCGACAAAGCGCGGGTGGGCGTAGATCTGCTTGCGATCAATGTCGCCCTGCTGGAGTTTAACGGCGGCCAGGGCCTCTCGCAGGGCGAGCTGGTAGTTGGTGGCGATCTCTTCACGGATCAGGCGCAGGGTGTAGCCGTCGGCAATGGAGGCGTTGTAGTAGTATTTGTGGATGTAGTCGCCGAACAGGGCGCGGGAGTTGGTGTCGTCGCCCAGCAGCGGCGTGCCGGTGAGGCCGATCTTGATGGCGTTCTGGTCGGACTGGCTCAGATTGGCGAGAAAACTGCCCCTGGGGTTGTAGCTGCGGTGCACCTCGTCGAGGAAGTAGACGCGCTGGATGCTGATGTCGTAATCCTCGGTGCGGACCACGTCCGGGTCATCCTGAAACTTCTGGATGTTGACCACGGTGATCTCCGGCCTGCCGGAATCGTTGTGGATCGCCTTGGTCGCCTTGATGTCGCGGGTGAAGGCCTCACGGCTGTCGATGGTGTGCACGGTCAGCCCACGACCGGAAAATTCCCGCTGCGCCTGAATGAGCAGATCGATTCGATCGACGATGAAATAGAACTTGGGGATGATGCCGCGTTTCTGGAAGTAGTCGGTCAGAAAGCGGGTGTTGTAATAGGCCAGCGCGGTCTTGCCGCTTCCCTGGGTGTGCCAGATGATCCCCTTGCGCACCCCGGCATCGAGCTTACGTTCAATCGCCTTGGTGGCGAAGAGCTGCGGATAGCGCATGACGTGCTTGTGCAGGCCGTCGGTCTCGCTCACATACACAAAAGCGTATTGCAGCAGAAACTTGAGGCGGTCGCGGCTGAACAGGGAGGTGCAGATGCGGTTGGTCGGGGTGTCGGGCGATTTGTTGCTGACAAATTCCGGGCTGTGTTTGATGACGCTGAGGTTATTGTCTTTGAGTACCTCGTTTTCAACCGTGTCGTCCTCGTCGGCCGGCAATTCAGGGAGATGCAGCTCTTCCTCTTCCCGGAAATAGTTAAAAATCGGCGCATCGTAAGACGGGCTGGCGTAGAAGGCCCCCTCGATGGGCTGCGGCGAGCCGTCGTCGTACTCCATGTTGTTGGAGAACACCATCAGCTGGGTGATGTTGAGAAAGCGGCGGAAGCGGGGATTGCGGCAGCGGGTGATGATGCGGTTACGTTCGGCCAGCACGCCTTCCCGGTTGTTGGGCTTCTTGACCTCGATGAAGACCAGCGGCATGCCGTTGATGAGCAGGGTGATGTCGGGCCGGAACTCATCATCGCCGTTCTTGCAGGTCAGTTCCGTGACCACATGAAAGCTGTTGTTCGAGAAATCGGCGAAGTCGATCAGACGGGTGCCGGAACGCTCCGTGAGCTTTTCGTAGAAAGCCTTGCCGAGGTCCTCGTTTTCCAGCGAAAGTTTAACGTCAACCAGCAGTCGATGGATGTCGTCAGCATCCAGGCCGGGATTGATCCGGGCCATGGCGGCACGAAACAGGTCCGGGAAGATATTGGCCTCTTCATCCCATACCTCATTTTTGAGGGAAAGGTAGCGGTAGCCGAGCCGCACCAGGTGGAGGATGCAGGGGATTTTCACCCGTGAGTCTTCGCTGAAAATCATTTGCATCCTCTCATCCTCACGTATTTTCCCCTATCCTATATTCCCTATGTTGACGCTATGAGCGAACGAACAGAAATGACATGCAAGGTTCAATGGGCGGGTAAGTCGGCACAATTAAAACAACTACCGTTGGCAGGATACTTTTTTCTTTCGAAATCTCAATAGAAAAAACACATCTGAAAGCGTGGCATATTAAGGAATGGTCTATTCTTCGTGAATAGGGTTGCAGAAGACATCACAGTTCCAGCCGCATCAAAGATGTCTCAGCAAAAACAGCTTCTGCCCGTATAGAAAATTTTTAGATGCAATCCTCAAATTTTATGGCATATTGACAGGTTTTTAACAGGCAAAACAGAAATATCATGACAAAAGATACCATTTACCAGAACATCACCCCTTCAGCCGATTTCACCTTCAATGCCGGGGTGGCCGATGTTTTTGACGATATGCTGCAGCGCTCGGTTCCCTGTTACCGCCAGGTCATCGACATGGTTGCCGCGCTGCTGGCCAGATTCGTCAACCAGGGGGAAACGATCTGCGATCTCGGCTGTTCCACCGGCACCACCCTGATGGAACTTTCCCGGTTGCTTGCCTCCTTTGACCTGAACTTTGTCGGCATCGACAACTCCGCCCCCATGATCGACAAGGCCGAGCTCAAGGCCAGGATGCTGTCCCGCACCGACCGGGTGCACTTTATCCACGGCGATATTGCCGAGATCGATTTGCCCCCTTGCCGGGCCTTTATCGTCAACTACACCCTGCAGTTCATCCGGCCCATCATCAGAAAAAAATTCCTCAGCCGGCTTTATCACGCGCTTCTGCCGGGCGGGGTGGTCATCATCAGCGAAAAGATCATCTCCCATGACCCCTTGCTCAACCGCGCCTTCATCGACTTCTATCATGACTTCAAAAAAAGCCGGGGCTACACGGAAACGGAAATCGCCAGAAAGCGGGAGGCCCTGGAAAACGTGCTGATCCCCTTTTCCACCGGGGAAAACCTGCAGCTCATGCGTGATGCCGGATTTCCCCATGTGGAACCCTTTTTCCAGTGGTTTAATTTCGCCTCCTACATTGCCCTGAAGGACTGACGGATGGAAACCGACCAGGAATATCTCCACCTCATGCCGCGGGCAGCCCGGGAAGAAATTCTCGCCCTGCGGCGGGAAAACCACAAAAAGCTCGCGAGCCGCAAAAAAGGATTCCTTTCCTATCGCACCGCCTGCGAATCGGTCCGCGGATTGCGGGCCTCTTCCCTCGATCTGGACGGGGATGTCGTGCGCATCGGCGTGGAACAAGACATCACCCCCGAGGAACGGCAACGGGTCTATCAGGTGCTGCGGGGTTTCATGCCCTGGCGCAAAGGGCCTTTCCAGGTTTTCGGTATTGATATTGACGCGGAATGGCAAAGCTTCCGCAAATGGGACAGACTACAGTCCGTGCTGCCGGATCTGAGCGGCAAAATCATCGCCGACGTCGGTTGCAACAACGGCTATTACATGTTCCGCATGGCCCATCACAAACCGCTTGCGGTCATCGGCTTTGAACCCTACCACCACCACTACTTCACCTTCCGCACCGTAAACAGCTTCGCGGGGCTCACCAACCTCCATCTCGAACTGCTCGGCGTCGAACATATGCCGCTTTTCACCGAGAGTTTTGACGTGGTCTTTCTCATGGGGGTCATCTACCACCGGATCTCGCCGGTGGAGATGCTCAAGGATGTATGGAAAAGCATGAAACCGGGGGGCACGCTCATCCTCGAATCACAGGCCATCCCGGGTGATGACCCGGTGGCGCTGTTTCCGGCCGAACGTTACGCCAAGGTGCCGGGAACCTATTTCGTGCCCACCGCGGCCTGCGTGAAAAACTGGCTGACCCGGACAGGTTTTCAGGATGTGGAAATTTTCTGCAGCCATCCCATGAGCAGGGAGGAACAGCGGCGGACCGACTGGATGACCTTTGAGTCCTTTGATGATTTTATCGACCCGAACAACCCCATGCTTACCGTGGAAGGCTATCCGGCGCCGCTCAGGGTCTTCCTCAAGGCCGTCGCCTGACACGTTTGCTGGCGCTCGTTTTTGCCGCTTTTGACGGAAATACGCTCGACGATTTTGCGGTAGTAGTCGTCTTGAGCGGCGATATTGCTCGCGCCCTTGCGCATGGCGTCCATCTTGATGAGCAGCAGATTGAGCTTTTTCATCTGCCTGAGCCGCACATGCTCGTCCTCGGTTGCGGCAATGAGCTCCTCCATCTGCCGGATCTCCTTTTTCATCTCGATTTCCGGCGGCAGATACCCGGCGTTTTTTAAGATCTTATAGGCCATTTTCAGGTCATCCGGCACCAGCGGATCGTCATCCTCGGGCAAGGGCTTGTTTTTCCATTTCTCAAAGGAAAGCGAGCCATCCTCAATGGCCTGGCTGATCCTTCTTTCAGCGATGCGGGTCAAGGGGTTCATGTTTTTTTCCTGCTTGGGGGAAGATGACTGCTCAGGGCAAACGCATCTCCTGCTCTATTGCCATCCGGGTTTTTCCGGGGACAAAAACCATTTCAACGCCCTGCAGGAGCCGCAGCCCATTCAGGCGGTCAAGATAATAGCGCTTTCTGCCGTAGAGCAAGGAGCGGTCGGACTCAGACAGCAGAAGCCTTATTGTAACGTCGCCCCTTTCCTTTTGCAAGACGGCAAGACGCTGGCGCAGTCGTTTGAAATAGATGCGGGCCAGCACCAGCTCACCGAATGCCGGATGATAGGGTCCGGCCAGCAGCTCCCTTTCCAGTGACTGAGTCGGTTGCAACCCCATGCGGATGACCGGAATACCCGCCTGATCAAAAATTTCTTTCATGCGGCCGCAGAGCACAACCGCCCGGGACACTGACAGGGGACGAAATTGCCCGCTGCCATGCAGTGCGGCCAAGGGACTGCCCTGCAACACCAGGGTTGGATAAAGACGCACCAGGTCGGGCCGCAAAGCTGCCAGAAGACGCGCCCCGGCAAGCACCCGGCCGGTTCGTTCCCCGGGCAGCCCCACCATGAGCTGGCCGCCCACCCCAATCCCGGCCCGGCGCAGATGGTGAAAGGCCGCAACAACATGATCCGTGCCGTGACCGCGCCGGCATTTCTCCAAGACAAGGGGATCAAACGACTGAATGCCGAGCTCCACCAGCCCGACGCCCCGCTCCTTTAAAAAAAAGGCTGTCCCCTCATCAACGTAATCCGGCCGGGTGGAAAGCCTGATGAAATCCACCGCGCCGCTTTGCCGAAAGGGTCGCACCGCGTCCAGCAACTCCGCCTGCCGACCCCGCTCAAGGCCGGTAAAGCTGCCTCCGTAAAAAGCGACCTGCACCGGCCGCCGCCTATCCCGGGGTCGCGCAAGAATGCGGCTGATGCCGGCCGCAACCTGCGCTCCATTCAGCCCGACCTGACCGGCCCCCCCGGTTATGGCATGCTGGTTACAGAACAGGCACTGATGCGGGCACCCCTGATGGGAAATAAAAAATGGAACGACATAGGGGGTCAGGATCTGAGTTCCGCTTGATCCCCTTGCTTCTTTGTCTTCTTTTTTCCGCACCCGGCATTTCCCTTTCAGCAATGAATCACAGACCAAGGGTGTCAAAATTTCTGACCGCCTCTGCCGCGGCCAACTGCTCGGCCTCCTTTTTGCTGCGGGCGGATCCCGTGGCCAGAACCCTTTCCTGAAAGCGGACCGAGACATGAAAAAGCTTGGCATGGTCGGGCCCCTCCGCCTTTTCCAGCACATAAACCGGACCTTCATTATATGTGGCCTGGATCATCTCCTGCAGCCTGCTCTTGGAATCCGCCAGATACATGTCCCCCTTCTTTCCTTGAAAACAGGGAACAAAAAGTTTTTCCACCACCTCCATGGACGCATCATAGCCGCCGTCAAGGAAAACAGCGCCCATCACCGCTTCAAGGGCGGATGAAAGAATGGAGGGTTTTTCCCTGCCCCGCGAGGCGTTTTCCCCTTTGCCAAGCAGCAGATGGTCTCCCATTGCCAGGGATCTGGCCATTTCGGCCAGATGGCTTTCCTGAACAAGTGCGGCTCGCAGCCGGGTCAACTCCCCCTCTTTCATGGCGGGATAATGGCGAATCAACCCATAGCCCACGGCCAGATCCAGCACCGCATCGCCGAGAAACTCAAGGGTTTCGTTATCGCAGGGCAGATCCTGCCCCTGTTCAAAGGCATAGGAGCTGTGGACAAAGGCGCGCTGCAGCAAAGCAGCATCCTTGAAACGATAGGTCAACCGCTCTTCAAACTGTTCAAGCTGGTTCTTATTTCTTTTCAGTAATGCTTCAAGAGTTGTCATGTTTTCCAAAAACCGGGAGAAAGGCGGCAGGAAACAGATGTTGAGACATTCAGCCCGCACCCTGTTTCCTTCCGCCTCCGCCTTATAACTTTTTACGAATCGATCACATTTTACTTGTCAAAAAAATGTTCTCTGTTTATTATCGGGTGCTCAACGCTACAAAGAAAGGCGGCGTAGCCAAGTGGCTAAGGCAGTGGTCTGCAAAACCATTATTCAGCGGTTCAAATCCGCTCGCCGCCTCCATTCTTTTCAAGGCAGCATTCGTGCTGTCTTTTTTTTTTGTCCTTTTATCATAGTCCAATAAAAAATCCGGCTCTTTAGCCGGATTTTCGTTACGATGCACCCGCAGACACTGTCTAAAATCCCATTTCTTCCAACATCCTGTTGACGGTATCCTGATCCAGCACGCCGCTCACCTCGTCTCCGCTGCCTGCCAGGCGGTTAATATAATTGTCCACATCGCCCTGGGCAAGCTTTTTGCTCTCTTCCAGCGTGATATTCCTGTTCTTTTCCTTGTGTTTCAATTGGGAACCGAAGGATACCACCAAGGCCAGCAACTGCACTTGGAAATCGCTGAGCAGCTTGATAATCTTCATGATCTGCTGACCGGAAAGATCCTGAAAACTGAGCGCCTCGGTAATCTTGGAGACATCGCCGCTGATGGTGGCGGCTATGGCGAAGGCATCTTCTATGCGCTGAAATATTTCCTTCTGATCTTCCAGGGTCATGGAGCTGCAACCTGAACCTGGACGCATCTGCCCGCCCCGGGCCTTGTCCGGCAATGCCAGCAGCTGCTCCAGGGATTTTGCCAGCAGCTCCTCCATTTCATCCAGGCGGGGATCAGGCGCAGGCGAAGGGGAAGATGCAGGCGGTTCCTGCCGACCGGCTTCCACCTCAACCTCGATCTCCTCAGTGGGAGGCACCTCAAGGGGGATCGTCTGATCGAGAAAAATCGAGCTCTGGCCGGCATCCATCTTTTTCAGCAGATTGGCGACCCCTTTGTCCTTGCATGCCTTGAAAAGCGCCAAGAACACATCAGACATGGGGACCGTGTAAAAATTATCACTGTCCGCCTGGTATTTCGCCGCCTTGACGGAGATTATGTCATGGAAGGTATCGAGGGCAAAGATCTCCCCCGCCTTCTGCCGGGCGCCGGTGATATGCTCCTTGACGGTCTCATTGGTACAGAGCTCGTACAAGGTCTGAAAGATCACATCAAGATCAAACAGGTAGCGGATTTTCTTTTCTTTTTTTGCCTCGGGTGGAGGAAGGGGCATCTCTCCGCCGGTGCTCTTCATGCCGGCAACCAGATCAAGGGCCTGACCGATCCGTGCCTGCAGCGCTTCAATATCCGAACCAATCGAACATGGTTCGTCACCAGCGCCGTCCGGCTCCCCCAACGAGTCAATAACAAAGGCGGGATGATCCCGCAGGGAAAACAGCAGTTCCTTGACATCATTGGTGCGGCTTTGGACATCCTCAACCTTGTCCATGATCTTCATGGCCGCCCTTTCGGTCATTTCCACCACATCCTTGAGCTGGTTCTTGGCGTCTTCGATCTTGTCGCCCGCCTCATCAAGCTCGACGCGCTTCTTCAAACGGTCTTCCGCCGGGATATCCATGAGGGTGGAACTCAGGCTCTTGGCAAGTTTGCCGATATCGTGGTAGATATCGCTTGATATTTCCCGGTAGAAATCCTCGCCGCCGCCGGAAGCCAGCCCCTGGGAAACCGCCTCCATGGCCGTTTTCGTAAAACCGGCATCCCGTTCTTTTTCCTTTTCAACAATCTTTTCAACAACCCGGGTAACGGAGGTTTCCGGGCTGCTCAGGACGGTGATATTGAAATTTGCCTCGGCAGTGGGAATTCTGAAAAACCCGGCGCCAATTTCAAGGTAGATTTCCGGTTTATTGCTCGTCGCCATTTTCTCGTATCCTTGACCCCATGATTGACTCACCCAAGAAATGTAAAATTACCGCTGCACCCTGGCCGTAAACCTGGCGCCGATCTCAAACTGGTCCTCATGAACCGTTTCGGCCGCCCACATGACGATGCCGACCGCCAGCATGCGGCCGCGGTCTTCGGCGGCGAATGTTGCGACACATTCATCGCCGTCAATCCGCCAGCCGCTGAAATCAAGCTGCATCAGCAGCTGTTCACCCTTGTTCCATTGGCGCGAGGAAAGAAAACGGATGCCGCCCCCGCCGATATCTAGAATCAGTCCCTGCTCATCAAGCCTCGCATTGACCAGATCCTCAAAAACGGTGTAGCGGAAAATAATCTCCTTTTCCAGCCTGTCGTATTTGCGCCGTTCGGCAACCGCAGCATGCTCGTCCACATATCCTCCAGCTTTCATTTCCAGAGAGACAGTCATCATCATGTTACGAAAATTTCATTTAAAAAATCAAGCAATTACCGATAAATTTCTTACCGGGACCGCGCCCCGCCCGGTCAAAGGCAAAACAGCCGAGCCGGCGAAACCAAATAACATATTGATATTGCTCATGAAGTGAATGTAATTATGAGCGAATATTGAAGCGATCCTGGATCCTTTTCAAGGAAACAAGCTGCACATTGCGGGATGAAGGAGTGACAAACGAATGCAGTTTCCTCTCCAGACTGCGGGGGTCCATTTCACTTTCAATGGCGATCACTCCTTCCATGATGATCTTTTGCAGCAGCAGTTCATGATCGGTTCGCTCCCGGAGATTGCCGGCAAAGGGCACGCAGAAAAAATTGGCGAGCACCACCCCATAGAGGGTGGAGGTAAGGGCAATGGGCACGGTGGCCATGATAACCTTGCTGTCGCCGACTCCGGCCAGCATGCTGATCAAACCCACCACGCTGCCCACCAGTCCGAAAGAGGGAAACAGCTCTGCCATGGTACGAATCACCCGTTCGCAGTCTTCCCGGCGCAGTTTGAAAAAATACATTTCCGTGTTCAGGATATCCCGGATCACCTTGCCTTGATAGCCGTCAACCAGGAGCCCCAGGGCGCGCCGCAGAAAAAGGAGAGTGGTTTCCTCCTCATCCTCCTGCAAGGAGAGAATGCCCTTGAATTTCGATTTCACCGACAGATCGACCAGAATTTCGACGATATCTTCCGGTGTTTTGCTTCGGGCCGTGTAGGAAGACAGGAGAACCTTATACACAATCCTCAGCCTTTCCAGGCGATATGTCAGCAGGGTGGCACCGAATGTGCCGCCCAAAACCACCAGGGCGCCGGATAGATTGAAATAAAGGGCCAGGTTGCCGTGGAAGAGAAACCCGGACAGAAAAACAAAAACACAACAGATGAGGCCGATGATATTCTTATTTTTCATCAACCTGTCCCGCAATTCCCGCCGTGCCCGGCTTCTCGCGACTCAAGACGATTTCCACCCGCCGGTTGGCCGCCCGGTTCACCGGATTGTCATTGGGTGCAATCGGCGCAAATGAAGCATGGCCGGTTACGGAAAACCTCTCCTGGCCAATGCCGGTTTTTTCCATGAGAAAACGGGCAACCCTGCTTGCCCGGCTCAAGGAAAGCTCCCAATTCGAGGGAAACAGGGGGGTATGAATCGGCATGTCATCGGTATGGCCGATTACATTGATCAGGTAAGGGGTCTGGGCCACCAGGGGAACAATCTTGTCGAGGGAGTCAAAGGCGTCGGTCCTGATCTCGGCACTGCCGCTGTCAAAAAGCAGGTCGCCGGTGAGGATGATCCGCACCGTCCTGTCCGGTGCCAGATCCACCCTGGCAAACTCCCCGAGATTCTCCTCGGTCAGCGCTTTTCGGCTGACATCATAGATCCGGGTCAGACCGTCGTCACCACCCCGGCCAAAGGGATCAATACTGCCGCCGCCTCCCGTGCCCATGACACCCGAACCGACGTTTGCCCCGAAATCAAATCCTTGACCTTCACCCAGGAGAATCTCCTTGTGGGCGGATTGATAAATGTAAAGGACGGCAAAGAGGATGAACATGGTCATCATCAGGTCGGACCAGACAACCGACCAGTGGGGGGAACGGGGCATGCGCAGCCGCTCAAACGACTGTTCATCATAGACCCGCATACCGCTTTCCCAGCTTACTTCCCGGGAAAAAACCGGAATTCTCCGCGCCGCCCTTTTCGACCTTTTCCGTCGTGGGGACTTTGCCGCCGCCCCCTGCCCGCCCCCGGCCGTGTCAACGGCAGCGGCCTGCTGCCGCTTGATTGACGATTGCTCAGGGGAGACTGTTTTGCCGATGTCTGCCATTGATTTTCCATAAATGTGTGGTTTCAACCTCACCTATCGGAAATCATTTGCTTTTCTCAAATAAAATTTTCCCGATCCGAAAAAAAGGCAAGAATAACAGAAGGGCAAAGATTTCCCGCAGCGCATTAATTGAAGTAAACGCAAAAAAAGACACTTACGAGTTTGTCCATCACAATTACTTGATAAACGGCAGAATTTCCTTAAATGCCGGGGTACCGGCCTTGCCGAGCAGTTCGTAAATAATCATTTCCGTATTGCCCACCACCCCGCCGATTTGCCTGATCCGCTCAAGTCCGGTCAGGTAGTTTTTTTCGGTCCGCGAATTCACCGCGTCCGCGGCAATCCACATGGTGTATCCATCCCGCAGGCCACCCAGCACTGTCTGGTACATGCAGATATGGGTTTCCACCCCGCAGGCGATCCATGTGTCAATCTGCGCATGGGCCCTGATCCGCTCACGAATCGTCTCATTGCCGAAACAACCGAACTCAAGCTTGTCGAGCGGCTCAATTCCGCCGGTTTCCGCCGTGATCTCCGGCAGCAGCTCACCGATGCGGGCGGCATACTGGGTGGTGGCGATAACCGGCATTTTCATGATATGCGCAGCCTTCAGCAAGAGGACGCTGTTTCTCACCACCTCGTCTTTGGCGGGAATCACCCGCATCATTCTCTCCTGAATATCAACAACAAGCAGGCCGGTGCGCTCGGGCGCAAGTCTTTTCAACTTCTCCATTTGCTATTCTCCTGTGAAAAACCATCAAAAATGAGTAAAGTAGGGAGACAAAGCCAGGCAAGGTCCGTTGCGAAAACCCATTGCATCTCCGGCAATTCCGGACACGGCCCTTTATGCCGCTCACACTCCCGTAATGTTCCAGATATTTTTTACACCGGCTTAGTTTACATGGAAAATCTTGGTATTGCAAAAAATGGAAACCACCTACCGCATCAAAACACTGCTTGCTGAAAAACCGGTCAACCGTGAAATCACGGTGCAGGGCTGGATAAAATCTCGCCGGGACTCCAAAGGCCTCTCATTTCTCGACGTGACGGACGGCTCATGCCTGGCCGGACTCCAGGTGCTGGCAGCCGACTCCCTGGCCAACTACGGCACCGATATTGCCCGGCTTACCACCGGCTGCTCCATCAGGGCGCGGGGTGAACTGGTCCCATCGCCCGCCAAGGGGCAGGAAATCGAACTGCATGCCGGGGAGATAACGGTGCTCGGCTGGGCGCCGCCGGAGGACTATCCACTCCAGAAAAAACGCCACAGCTTCGAATTCCTGCGTTCCATCGCCCACCTGCGCGGCCGCACCAACAGCCTGGGAGCCGTTGCCCGGGTCCGCAGCAGGCTGTCCTGGGCCATTCACCATTTTTTCCAGGAACGCGGCTTTTTCCAGATCCATACCCCGGTCATCACCACCAGTGACTGCGAAGGGGCGGGCGAGATGTTCACCGTCACCGCCCTTGACCTGGACACCCTGGCCCGAAGCGGCAGTGCGGTTGATTACAGCCGGGATTTTTTCGGCCGGCCCGCCGGCCTGACGGTAAGCGGCCAGCTTGAGGCGGAGGCCTATGCCCTGGCGCTCGGCAATGTCTATACCTTCGGCCCCACCTTTCGCGCGGAAAACTCCAACACCAGCCGTCATCTCGCCGAATTCTGGATGGTGGAACCGGAAATGGCCTTCTGCGACCTGCACGGCGACATGGATCTGGCCGAGCAGATGCTGAAATTTCTCATCCGGGACTGCCGGGAAAACTGCGCCGATGACCTTGATCTCTTTGCCCGCTTTGTCGACAAGGATCTGAACAACCGCCTTGATGCTGTGCTCAAAAACGACTTTAGCCGCATCACCTACACCGACGCGGTCCACGCCCTGGAAAAATCCGGCGAGACCTTCTCCTTTCCGGTGCGCTGGGGCGTTGACCTGCAATCGGAACATGAACGCTACCTGGCGGAAAAACTCTTCCAAAGGCCGGTTATCGTCATTGATTACCCGAAAACCATTAAACCGTTTTACATGCGGGAAAACGACGACAACAGAACCGTTGCCGCCATGGACATCCTTTTTCCCGGCATCGGCGAGATCATCGGCGGCAGCCAGCGCGAAGAGCGCTTCGACCGGCTATTGCAGCGCATGGAAGCGAGCGGCGTCGATCCCGGCAACTACCAGTGGTATCTTGATCTCCGCCGCTACGGCACGGTGCCCCATGCCGGTTTCGGACTTGGCTTCGAGCGGCTCGTGCAGTTCGTCACCGGCATGAGCAACATCCGCGACGTCATCGCCTTTCCCCGCACCCCGGGGTCGGCGGCATTGTAAAAACCTGGGAAGACAGAAGTCAGAATCCGGACGAACAGCGAAAAAGCAGCTCTTCCAGATTCTCTCTTCCGGCTCCCGATTCCTCCCTCGCTAAAAACATGACACATACATCGCAAACATTACTTTTCACTCCCATGCGCTCACTGATACTCGTATTTTTCTTCCTTTTATTTATATTCCCGCCCGGCTTTCTCCATGCGGAACAGGAGACTATCTCCGCTCAAGAAGAACTGGTGCTCACCGAGGACGCCAATCTGCGCAAGGGTCCCGGCGCTTCCTTTGCAATCATGAACGCCCTGCGCAAAGGAACAAAGGTCAGGATCATCTACCAGGTGGGGGAATGGACCAGGGTTGAGCTTCCCAACAGCGGACAGAGCGGCTGGATCCATCTGCCCCCGGCCGAAGATCCGCCCCCGGAACCATCCTTGCCGCCGGTCCCGGCAAAAACCATTGCCCCCGTGCCGATGAAAGAAAGCAAACTGCCTGCAAAAAAAACGGTCGACCAGGTACGCCCCAGGCAGCTTGTCGCGGTTATCGATATCCAGCAGGTGATCAACGAGTCACAGCGGGGCCGGGCGGCCCGGCAAAAATACGAGGATCTGCGCCGATCCGGCCGGGAAAACATGAACCAGGCGGAAGAGACAATCATCAGCGCCGTCATTGTTGAAATCCGGGCAGTGGTGGAGGCCTATGCCCGCAAGCACGGCTTTACCCACGTCATCAACAAAAATGCCGGCAGCATATTCTACCATGACGGCAGTTTCAACATCACCGCCGACATTATCAGCGAATACGACCGGCAGGCCGCCTTGCCGCAGCAGCAGACGCCATGACCCCGACCCTTCTTCTCGCTCCCCTGCGGGGCATTACCGAGGCGCCCTTCCGCACCCTGTTCACCCGTTTTTTCTCAGGTTTTGACCTGGCGGTGGCCCCCTTTATCAACACCTACCAGGGCAACAAAATCAAACCAACCCATCTGCGCGACCTCCTGCCGGAAAACAACCAGGCACTGCCTGTGGTGCCGCAGATTCTCTCCAAAAATCCGGACAACTTTATTTCCGTGGCCCGCATCCTTTGCGATCTCGGCTACACCACGCTGAACTGGAACCTGGGCTGCCCCTGGCCCATGGTGGCAAACAAGATGCGGGGCTCCGGCCTGCTCCCCTATCCGGACAAAATCGATGCCTTTCTGGAAAAAGTGCACTGCCTGCCGGCGGCAATTTCCATCAAAACCCGGCTCGGCCGCAGGGATCCGAACGAAATTTTCGATCTGCTGCCGGTTTTCAACCGCTACCCCTTACGCGAGGTGATTATTCACCCGCGCACCGGCACTCAGATGTACCGAGGCACGGTTGATCTCGACACCTTTGGCCGTTGCCTGGAACAGTGCCGCCATCCGGTGGTTTATAACGGCGACATCACCTGCCTGGCCGATTTTCAAGGCCTGACCGAGCGCTTTCCCCGGATCTCGGCCTGGATGATCGGTCGCGGCGCCCTGGCCAACCCCTTTCTCCCGGCCCGGATCAAGGGAATTGCACTGCCGGATGATCCCCTGGCCCGTATTATTGCCTACCATGACGCACTTTTTGCACATTTCAACGAAAAACAGTCGGGCCCGGGCCACATTCTCGGCCACATGAAAGGCATCTGGCTTTATCTTGCCGGGTCTTTCAGCGATGGCGGGAAGTTACTGAAAAAAATCCAGAAAACCCACAGCATCGAGGGATACGGTGAATTAATGGGAACCGTCTTCAACACCCATTGCTGGCAACCACCCCAAACCGGAGGCTTCTCATGAAAAACCGCGCCTTGCACCGACTTTTTTTCCTGTCCGGCCTGATCACCCTGCTCCTCTGGACAAGCGCCTGCCAGGCGAAAAACAGCTTGTGGCAGGTGCGGGCGGCGGACCACACCCTGTATCTGCTCGGCTCCCTCCATGTCCTGAAAAAAGAGTCCTATCCCCTGCCGCCTTTTATTGAAGAGGTTTACGCCGCATCCGGGGCAGTGGTTTTTGAGGCGGACCTGGACGAAATGGACACCCCGCCCATGCAGCAGAAAATTCTTTCCTACGGCAAACTGCCGGCTGGTCAGACCCTGCAGCAGCAGCTTTCACCGGAAACCTGGCAGCGCCTCACGGCCAAAACGCTTTCACTCAACATCAAGACGGAATCAATCCAGCCGCTCCGCCCCTGGCTCTGTGCCCTGACCCTGACCGTCACCGATCTTGAACGGTTGGGCTTCCTCCCCCAGTATGGGCTCGATGAATATTTTTACCGCAGGGCACAAAAGGACGGGAAAAAGATCATCCCCCTGGAATCGGTGGACTTCCAGCTGAGCCTTTTTTACAGCCAATCAAAAAAGGAACAGGAGGATTTTCTCCTGCAGACCCTGGACGATTTGCAGATGTCAAAAGAGATGGCGGATGACCTGGAAACGGCCTGGAAGACCGGCAATGAGGCGATGCTTGCCGGCATGGTCGCCCAAAGTTTTGCCGGCTATGCGCCGCTTTACAAACGCCTGGTGCTCGACCGCAACAGAAACTGGTTGCCCGCCCTGGAAAAAATGATCAAACAGGAACAGGTGACCCTGGTGGTGGTGGGGGCGGGACACCTGGTGGGACCGGGCAGCGTGGTGGATCTGCTGCGCCGCAAGGGATATCCGGTGGTACAGAGGTGATTGGGTATTTCTGATTTCGGATTGGGGATTGCGGGTTTGGGATTTGGGATAGATCCTGTCAGTCGTTTATAATCCGCACCCCGCAATCCGCAATCCCCAATCCGCAATCCCCAATCCCAACTCCTTCTCATATCGCCGAAAAAATCATCATGCCGCCCATCACCACCAGCAGATACAGCATGAGCCGCAGATAGCTCTCCCGTCTGATTCTGCCGTAGCAGCGCGAGCCGATCCACACCCCCAGCAAGACGAATGCCGCCGACAGGGCGTGATAACGGAGCACCGTCATGGTGGTGAGTCCGCTGACGGCATGGGCGCCGGCCGCGGCAATGCCGGTGATGAAGAAAAAAACGGACAGGGTGGCCTTGATGTCGTCCTTGCTCCAGCCGGTGAGCGTCGTATAAATGATGACCGGTGGACCTCCGGCACTGAAAGCGCTGCCGATCACCCCGGTGAAGAAACCGGCCGCATAGGCCCAGAAGGGCTTGACCATACGCGGCCGAGGGGTCAGGAGCAGGTTGTAAAGGGCATAGCTGATAATCATGACACCCAGCAAGAGCTTGATCAGATTGCTGTCCGCCTCCTTGAGAAAACTCGCCCCCACATAGATGCCCGGCATGCCGCCGATGAGCAGCGGAATGATCTTCTTCCAGTCGGCGTGGCGGCGCAGCTGCAGGGAAAGATAAGCGGTGATGATCAGCCCGTTCAGCATGCAGAGCGGCACCGCGGTTTTCATATCAAGAAAAAGGCTGAGCAGCGGCAGGGCCACCAGGGCGGAACCGAAGCCGGACAAGCCCTGGGTGAATCCTGCGGCCAGGAAGATGATAAAGATGAAAAAAAATTCATTCCCTAACAATACGACAAAATCCATACCGAAGAATCCCCCAAGCTATTATTTTTCCGAAAAACCGGATTTTTTCCAAAAAACTGGACTGCACAATCATTAAAAACCATCTTTTTTCACACTTCCGCCTCTCAGCCTCTTACGTTAACAACAGGTAATCATTGTTAATTAAAAAAACATGAACATCAACAAAAAAATCGGCACTTATTTTGCTAACAAATACACATAGATTTATATCATTTTTTTCTAAAAGCTTTCCTTTCCATAAAGTGACACGAGGGAAAAAGGGACAAAACAATGAAGAGAAAAACATTCTGCGCTCTTGCAACATCACTGCTTTTAGCCTTTGCAGGAAACGCCCAAGCGATACCATATGGGTTTACGGTTCTAGAAAACAACTCAACGGCTTATGACCTGTCAGGTCAGTTATTTGTTGATGTGACGGATGCCGGCTCAGGAACAACCAATTTTCTGTTTACCAATGCCGGAACAATTGATTCATTTATCGCGGATATTTATTTTGATTGGGGATCAACACCTTTAACATTTTCTGACTTTAGCTCGACAGGCGAGGTCGTTTTTTCGGTGGGCGCATCCCCAGGTGATCTTTCAGGTGGAACAGATATTTCTTTTACATCTGATTGGGATGCCGATGCCGACTCTCCAGGCTCTGACAAAGACGGCATAGACAACTGGACCGGCAGCGGAACACAGGATAGCTTGACGATAGCTTTCTTCGGTGCCAGTTTTAACTCAATTTTAGCCGCATTGAACAGTGGCGATTTACGAATTGGCCTCCATGTTCAGGGCCTGCCGGATGATGAAAGCGAAAGTTATGTAAACACCCCCGTTCCGGAACCGGCCACCATGCTGCTGTTCGGCACCGGTCTCGCAGGTCTTGCCGGGGCCGCGCGCAGGAAAATTAAAAAAGCCTGACAGGTGGGGCAAAAAAAGCTCCGCTATATCCCCTTTTTTGGGAATTTTTCAAAACGGGAGAACCACAAGGTTTTCCCGTTTTTTCGTCAGTGTCCTCCCCCCCCACTCATCTTTCCGGGAAAACGGAATTTTTCCCGGACAATGAATGACTATCCTTTCCAGCAACAGCAACCCCTGCTACCCTCTCCAGTTACATTCGACATAACATCCCAGTATTACAACATTTTCAAAAAACAAACATTTTTACCGAACCACTGGCGCTAAATCTGCAAACTATTCCGTTATCCATCGCGGCGTTTCGGGAGGGAACATCCGGATGTTTCGGATGAGCCGCGGGAGCGAAGAGGAAACCGGCTGTTTGGGGGAATAGCTCGGGTTTCACAAAATTGAGGAACAACGATGAGGAAAAAATACACACTACCAATCGCCTTTCTTTTCTGGGCTGGCACCTCTGCCTTGGCCCATGCCGACCACATCCACTTTGAAGATTTTTACGGCACGGATGTCGCTTTGTCCGCAACCGGCGCCATTTCATCCACGACATGGACCTTTGATCTCAATAATGACCCGATGGCGCTTTGGCTGCTTGCCGACTCGGAGGTGCATAATCTGGGAGCGGATTATTTCACCACAGACTCATCCTACCTTGGCACAGGCAGCATGGACGCGGAAGACATTCTCCACTATGCCTACCTGACATTTCACTTTACCGGAGTTCTGGGGGATCAAGGCGCGGAAGATGAAATAACCATCCTCTTTGATCTTGATTCCATGCTGGAGCTTGACGCCAACTTCAAGGAACCGGTGGATGGCGACACGAGTTTCTTCACCTGGGACGGGGTGTCCATCTCGGATGAACTCATCGGCGATGGCGCAAACCGCATCAACGTCTGGTCGTACCTTGAAGACGACCACTACCTCACAATCAAACTTACCGCCGTCGATGGATCATTCACCGTTGACTGGACCAACCTGAGCGGCTGCTTTGAAGACGCTGCTCCCGTGCCCGAACCGGCTTCCATGCTGCTCTTCGGCAGTGGACTTGCCGGACTGGCGGGAGTCCTGCGCCGAAAAGTGATCAGGGCATAGAAGAAAATTGCCCCAGCCGGGCAACCAGTTCGTCATGGAGCAGACCGTTTGAGCCGACAAGCTCCCGGACAAAAGGGGTGTATGCTCCGCCTTTGAAATCCGTGACCATGCCTCCGGCCTCCTGCACCAGCAGGAGCCCGGCTGCCGTGTCCCAGGGTTTCAGCTCTATTTCCCAGAACCCTTCCAGCCTGCCGCAGGCAACATAGGCCAGGTCAAGGGCCGCCGCCCCGGCACGCCGCACCCCCTGGCAGGAGGGCAGCAATTTCTGCAAGGCGCCGACAACCTCAACGGCACGATGCTCCAGGTCATAAGGAAAACCAGTGGCCAGGAGCGATTTTTTCAGTTCAGTGCAACGGGAAACCACAATCCGCCTGCCGTTCAACCAGGCGCCGAACCCGCGACAGGCCAGGAAAAGTTCATCAAGCATGGGCGCATAAATCACGCCTGCCATGGTTTTTCCATTTTCCATATAGCCGATGGAAACCGCAAACCAGGGAAATCCATGGGCGAAATTGGTGGTGCCGTCCAACGGATCGATCACCCACACCGGCTCCAGGGGGATGTCGCCATAGGAGGCAAATGACTCTTCGGAAAGAACGGCGATTTGCGGCTGCCCTTGCCGCAACATATCAAGAATTCTCTTTTCCGCCGCCACATCAGCCTCGGTCACCAGATCCCTTTCCCCCTTGTAATGAACCTGATGGGGCTGATGGTACAAATCAGCGAGAATCCCGCCCGCGGCAAGTGCCGCCTCGGCCGCTGCCGTGACGATATCCCGCAGCGGCGACACCCCGCATTCAGCACGAACCGCCTCGACTCTTTTCATGTCCGTAACTCTCAATAGCCTTTATTGATGGTTTGACAAAAACAAAAAACTTACCACGGAGCCCGCAGAGGCCACCGCGCTAACAAATTATTACAAAAACCGTTTCTCCGTGATCTCCGCGTGCTCTGCGGTAAAAAAAACAGACTTTCTATCCGTTCATCCATCTTAATTCGCCGCCAGAACCGCATGAACCTGCTCCCGGGCAAACGTCAGGGTGACAGTGGTTCCCATCCCAGGTTCACTTTCGATGAAGACATCGCCGCCATACCTCTGTACCATGCTCTGGGCAAGATAAAGCCCGAGTCCCATACCCCTGCCGGGTTCCTTGGTGGTAAAGAAAGGGTCCAATGCCCGTCGTGCGGTTTCCTCATCCATGCCGCTGCCGTAATCCTGCACACTAAAAAAAATGTGGTTTTGATCCATGTTGCAGGCAAGGAATATCGGTGTTCCCGGCTCCGAGGCGTCCATGGCATTCTTCAAAACATTGCGCAGGGTGCGCACCAGGGTGCGAATGGGCAAACTGAGCTGCATGGCCTCAACATTATTGGCAAATACCAGATGTTCCTGAACTTGCGGGGCAAACGACCGGAGAACATTGTCGATGAGATCCCTGACGGCAAAGGTTTCCACATTTTCACCGAGATGCTCCCCGGCATCGGCCGACATTTGATACAAAATCTCTTTGCACCTGGTCACCTGGTCACGAATAAGCCGACAGTCCGCAAGCAGATCCGGGCTGCTGCCCCCCTGTTCCTTCATATTGTATAACATTTCACCCGAGGCCACTGCAATGGTTGAAAGCGGGGTGGAGAATTCGTGGGCCGCTCCCGCGGCAAAGGTTGCCAGGGCCGCCAGCTTATCCGTTCTGCTTTTGATTCTTTCCAGGTCATTAATGGTTTTCTGTTGGCGTTCAATGGACGTCCGCACCTTGCTGACCAGAAAACTCATGATGATCAGTGCGGCAAAGAGCACGGTGAAAAGCACCCTTGAATAGGCAACGAGATCGGCCTTGATAAACCCGGCAAAAAGAGTGAAGGCGGCCATATGCTCCCGCATCGGCAACAATCCGGCCTTTTGCAGCCTGCCAAAGGCCTTTTCGTCCATCACCATGGGATCGGCGGCAACAAAAAAAACCACATAGCAGGTCAGGGTAAAACATACCAGAACAAGCGCCCACCGCGGCTTGAGCAAAAGGGACCCGAAAAATATATAAATAATATAAAGAACGACGAAGGGATTAAGGACACAGGAAATGCGGCAAAAAAGAATCGTCAGCAACGCCACATCAAAAAATATCATACCGGCGGCAAGACACCGGAAGCGAGTGATTTGCCCCCGCTTCAATCGGTAAAACAGGACAGCATTGCTTGCGGCAAGGAGACAAACCAACAAAACAACAAGGACCAGCGAAAAGTTAACCTCGAAAATTTCCCTGGCAACATTGACGAGAAAAAAAAGGCTTATCGCGGTTACCCAGCGGAAATGGATCAACCAAGGGAAAGAGATCACCCCAATTGAGGAATCAGCATCCGTAGTCGCGGGCAATCCTGCCTGAACATTCCTCAATAAACTTTTCAATTTCATAATATTCTCAATTTACTCCGGGCAAGAGCCGCAAATCATTCCCCCTGCCTGCAAAACCCGGTTGCGGCAGGCCATCCTTTTTTTCGGATTTCCCCGGCTATTGCCCAAAGCACTCCCCGCATGTCCGCACCTATTCCGAACTGCACTATTCCCGCATCTATCCCCGCCCACCGACAAATTGGAAACCAGATGCAGTGTCACTTCGAGAAAGGTGTCCGCGGATGTCATGCGGCAGCTGTTGTTTTCAGGTGAACGATCGCAAAACCGGGCACGAGCATCTTTGAAGACAGCAAGATCTTTACCAGCTGTTGAAAATTTCGCCGCACTTGCCGAAAGGCAAGGTGTTGCACAACGAAAAGAAGACAAAAGCAAAAAGTAACATCCTGATTTGCCACGTTTTTCACTAAAAAAACACCGGGAGAAAATTTCTTTGAAAGCCGACTGCCCCTCACGAATTTCCACGACAGGCCCTCTCCTGAGACCCTTGCCTCATCCCGCACGTCAATTTCTGACGAATGCGATAACCAGTTTCTGATGAACCTGCCACTTCGTTCCTCCGCAAATGCACCGCAAAAATTACAAAAACGGCCGTTTGATCGGTCTTTGCCGGATGTCTTCCCTGTTTGTCCCGACAGGCTTTTTCCGTGGTTGTTTTTTCCTGCCTCCCTCGGTAAAATATCCCCAGTCAATTCGTCTGATTTTTTTCTTCCACCAAGAATACACAAAGCAAGGTGACGGCATGGAACTTATCAAAATCATCTGCGCCATCCTTCTGCCGCCGGTGGGTGTCTTTCTGCAGGTCGGCATCGGCAAACATTTCTGGATCAATATTATTCTCACCCTGCTCGGCTATATTCCCGGCATTGTGCATGCCGTCTGGGTGATTGCTAAAAAAAAATAATGGGAACAAAAAAAAAGCCGCGGTGTTTCTTGCGAGACACCGCAGCTTTTTTTAAAATGATTCAACTTCAATCATATCATCGGTTATGAAACGCCGCTGCCGTCACATTGCATGCAACCCCTCCGCCCGGCTATGCCATGTGCTTGCGACCGCGAATCTTGCCTCATTTCATAATCGCCATCCGCCCACTTATTCAACAGGATAACAGCCTGAAAGGCCACATCCGCCGCCACCCGGGCGCACCTTTCTTTGCGCTCGGCGCTTTCCATGCCTACTTCTTCCTTTTTCATCCACTTTCCTACTGAAATATGACACAGGGGAGAACCAGCGGCATTAACCTGACAGATAATCGCCTTGGGGGTGGCCGGCCGAAAAACAGGCAGCTCGGCGTTTCCGTACCAAACGATAAGGTCGTTGACCATCTCCTCCCCTTCTTTGCCGGCGACAAAACTCATGGCAAGTCCCGCCCCCGTGAGGGTTCCACACATGGCGCCCCAGCCGGCCATGCCGCCCTGCCCGAAAGCAAAGGCCTCGACCGGCAGATTATTATAAGGTCCACCGATTTCATCACGCAACTGGTCGAGAATGGCGCTGGCCACCGCGTAACAGCAATATTTTTTGTACCAGTTTTCGTAAGCTATTCGTGCCGTCTTTGCCGGATCCAACTTCCTGTATCCCCACGGAATCGGCGGCGGCGTGGTCAAGGCCCCGACACGGAGGGCAGGCCGGACCGAACCCACAGGCAGAATTGCCGCCCCTGCCGCGGTCTTGGCCATGTCGACCACCACACCCCTGCCGGCAACATCCTTCTTTTTCCCCCGCCCTTGTCCCCACATGGCATTTTCTCCTCTTTCCCGTCTGTTTTCCATGGCGGCAATTACCCAAACGACTCTGCAGCCACATCACGTCTTCATCGGCACCTTCACACGAGGTGCCGCACGAAAGCATATGCACCCCGTCTCGCACTGCCATAACAAAATCAGTACCACAGAGTGCCACAGGGGGGAATATGGCAATTTGTCGCGGCCGACGGAAAATATTTTTCCCAACGGCAAGAAACATTAAACTTCACGTTACCGGAAGAAAAACGTACAATCGAAACAGCAGTTCCAACAAAAAAAGAGAGGATTCCGGTGACAAAAATTTTCTGGAAAAGCGACTACAGCGTCAACTCCCAATACATCGACCACCAGCACCAGAAGCTCCTGGGGATCGTCAATGATTTCAATGAGGCGCTCGCAGCGGGGAAAGGGGAAAAGATCGCATATTCCCTGCTCAACCGCTTGGTCCAATATGCCGAGGAACATTTTCGGGATGAAGAAAAATTGATGCGCATGGCCCGTTATCCGACCGACGAGCTGGACAGACACATCAAGGAGCATGAAAAACTGACCGAGGAAATTTTCCAGCACACGGAAAACTGGAGCAGCTACCGAGCGGAGTCGTTACCTCGCATCGGAGAATTTCTCAAGAAATGGCTGCTGGATCATATCCTCACATCCGATAAGAAATACGCGCAATATGTCGTCCATATTGATAACAAATACCTTTCCGTCAAATAACGGAAAAATTAAAACGCCCATTTCCGGCTCTGGAAACAGGCGTTTTTCCTGACCGCTTTCCCAGTCCTGTATTTCAGGGCAGGATGACTGCCAGATCGCTGTCCTCGGCAAATGTATATTCAAGGGAGTTGTAGGCTGCGTCAATGGTCACAACCCTGATATTATAGCCGCCGCCCCGAAGATACCGATGAACCACGCCGTTTGCCAGTATGGTTCCCGGACTGTCGGCAATGGTCGTTTGTTTGCGATCCCCCCAGTAAACATAGATGCGAGCAATATCCGTGGGAATCGACGCGGCGCTCAAGGTAAGCTGATTGCCGTTCACCGAGACGGAGAAATCCATGCTCCTCGGTGGAGGTTCAACCTTGGCGGCCTCGGCCGTGACCGTATCACTCACCGTCAATCCGCTGATATCTTCCGTCATGATGACCGTTGCCGTGTATGAACCGAAATCGTCATACTCAAACTCAATGGTATCATTGCCGTTCCCGCCGATCACTGTTCCCGGCCCGCCGAAATCCCAGGTAAAAGTGCAGTTCAGATTTACCGGGTAAACGATTCCCAGATGATCATAGGCCTCTTCATAGCAGGAGGATCTGGAGGCGTTAAACTCCACCACCCGATCAAATTCCTGCGACGAAAGGGCACTGGGATAGGGGATGAGGTGGAGACCGGTGTAGTCGCTCAGTTCTCCCACCGCAAAGGGAGAAAAAGATGCGGCAAAACCACAGATGACATTATTTACCGGATCTATGGAGTCCGTGATGTCCTCCCAGCCGCTTACTCCCCGGTGCCAGAGGACAAGATCGGCCTCAGCGCCGATAACATCGGCCTCATCATACGCAAGACAGATATGGCCGTCATCGCTGCATTCCAGATCAATATCAAGAGCCCGGTCACCGAGCAGTCTGTAATCCGGGGGCGGCACGGGCTTGCTCATAACAAAAGCCGACATCGTGCAACCGCCGTCATCAACCGCGGCAAAGCTCATCTCGGCACTCGCCAGCGGAATCGTAACCGCGACGTTCGCACCCGAAGGAACCGGGATAAGATCAGGATCCGCCCCGGCACTGTTGAACGGTTCACCGGCGGCAAAGGAGGTAAATGACGTGGTGCCGCCGCAGACCCAGTCATTGTCGACATCAAGACTGCGGGTGATATCCTTCAGCCCGAGCTGATCATTGCGCAGCATGCGCACATCCCGCTCATTGGTTGTCACGTCCGTTTCCTCGTACTGCAGACAGACACACCGCGCCGGACAACGTCGATTGCGGACATTGCAAATCAAGAGTGTATATCTTTTCTCCCACCTGCAGATACACCGATGAGGCGAACGACTGCGATTCAACGGAGAGCCGCAACAGGCATTCACTGTCAACCTGATCGACAACAAGCTTCAATTCCGGAATGGGACTGACCTCAACATTGATTCCCACCGGCACGACGGTATCATCGATGAGTCCGCAGCCCCTGATGCCCGGATCAACCTGGTAGACATCATCGGGACATGAATCGTTACAATCCATGGTACCGTCGCCATCCGTATCGGTATCGGCCACGCCGCAACCGCAGATTCCCGCTTCAACCTTGTCATGGTCATCCGGGCAGCCGTCAACATCACCACAGGCGGCGTCATTGTCGGCATCGTTGAAAGGATCAAAAGGACAGGCATCACAGGCATCACAGGCATCACCTTGCCCGTCGTTATCCGCGTCGGCCTGATTGCTGTTGACGGCAACCGGGCAATTGTCCGCATCAGCGCAGACCCCGTCGTTGTCCGCGTCATTGGCCGGGTCAGCCGGACACGCATCGCAGACATCTCCCATGCCGTCAGCGTCACCATCCAGCTGACCGCTATTGGCAATGGTTATACAGTTATCGCCATCGCCTGTTTTCGGCAGGGCAAAGCCGCTGCCGGCGCAGATCCCGTCACCGTCACCATCATTGGCGAGATCCCCGGGGCAGGGATCGCAGACATCGCCGAACAGGTCATTATCCCCATTGGCCTGATTCGCGTTGGCCGCTGCCGGACAGTTTATCAAGGTTGCCGCAGATACCGTCACCATCCGCGTCGTTGGCCGCGTCATCAGGGCAGCCGTCATTGCAGTGTAAGCGGTCATTAAACCCCATCTTTTCAAACTGATGAGAACAAGTCATGATGCCTCCATTTTAAATTTGCAAAGGAGACGGTCCCATCGGTCAATTTTGTACCTGTGCCGGTGTCAGTCGTTGAGCGATCAAAAGGAGGTGGCGATTCCGGTTTGACTATTTTTCTTGGGAATATCCGGATAAAGCTGGACAGTGAATTCGACTCCTCTGCCCTGAACAGGGTCATGACTGCTCTGGGGGCAAGGGCATGAAGCTTTTGCCGAGTCAAGCCCGGATTTATGTCGCCATCGGCGACACTGATTTGCGGAAATCCATTAATGGCCTGAGTCAGTTGGTTGCAGAGGATTTTGCCATTGACGTTTTTTCCGGCCATTTGTTCGCTTTCTGTAACCGGCGCCGGAATATCATAAAAATCTTGTTCTGGGATCGGAATGGTTTCTGTCTCTGGCTGAAGCGGCTGGAAAAAGATCGGTTTCATTGGCCTGAATCAGAATCTGAGGTGGTAGATATCGACTCGCGGCAGTTGTCATGGCTTCTGGCCGGTCTTGATATTGACAAGGCGCACAAACAGCTGTCTTACAACCTGATTTGACGGTTTTTTTCGCACACAAAACATTGAAAAATCAGCAGGTTGTGTTATCATGTCGCCATGAAACACGATCTGCAGACACTGCCGGATAACACTGTTGAACTGAAGGGAATTATTGCTTCTCTCGGCGAAATGTTATCACGACTTGAGGAAGAAAATCGCCTCCTGCGGCAGGCCCTTTTTGCACCAAAATCAGAAAAACAGCCTGCGGTGCCATCATCGCAGTTATGCCTTTTTGACATGCCGGAAAACCCTCCTGCGGAAAATGACGAGGATGCGAGGGAGATTGTTATTCCTGAACACACCCGCCGGAAAAAAGGACGCAAAGAACTGCCTGATGAGTTGCCCCGGATTGAGATTGTTCATGATCTTGCCGAAGAAGAAAAAGTTTGCGCTTGTGGCTGCAGACTGAGCCGGATTGGCGAGGATGTTTCCGAGAAGCTTGATATTGTGCCGGCAAAGGTCCGGGTAATACGTCATATTCGCCCCAAATACGCTTGTAAAAATTGTGAAGGCGTGGAAGACGAAGGTGGCGCTGTAAAGATTGCCCCTCCCCCGGCTCAGATCATCCCCAAGGGTTTAGCCACGGCGGGGCTGCTTGCCTATGTATTAACCGCAAAATTTTGTGATGCCTTACCGTTTTACCGCCAGGAGAAGCAATTTATCCGGCTTGGCATTGATATTGGCCGGCAAACTATGTGCAATTGGGCCATGAAGGCTGCCGAGGCCTGTCAACCCGTGCTGGATTTGCTTCATGATGACATCCGGGTCGGGCCGCTGATCAACGCGGATGAAACCACGGTGCAGGTTCTTGATGAGCCGGGGCGTTCACCAACACAAAAATCATACATGTGGGTTTTCAGAGGCGGGGCACCTGAAAAGCCGGTTGTCATTTATCAATATCATCAGACCAGGTCCGGCGACGTCGCCAAACTGTTTCTTGAGGGCTATCAGGGTATTGTGCAGACAGACGGCTACAAGGCTTATGATTTTCTGGATACCCGGTTTGATATTGTCCATGTGGGCTGCTGGGCACACGCCAGGCGGAAGTTTGTGGATGCCAAGAAAGCTGGGTCCAAAAACAAGACCGGCAGTGCAGATAAGGCTTTGGGTATGATCCAGCGGCTTTACGCTCTTGAGAAGGTGGCCCGCCACCAGGAGTTGGATCCAGTGGCGATACATGAGATGCGCCAGAGCCAGGCAAAGCCAATTCTTGCGCAATTCAAGAAGTGGTTGGACAAAAGAAAAGACCAGGTTCCACCGAAGAGCCTGCTTGGAGTTGCTGTTAATTACTGCCTTGGGCAATGGCGCCGGTTGGCGAATTATATAAATGACGGTCATGCCGGCATTGACAATAATGTGGTTGAAAACGCCATCAGGCCTTTTGCGTTGGGACGGAAGAACTGGTTATTTTCAGGCACCCCGGAAGGGGCTCGGGCGAGCGCTCTGCTGTTCAGCCTCATCGAGACGGCCAAAGCCAATAAACTGGAGCCATACAGCTATCTGCGTTACCTCTTCGAAAAATTACCGGTGACGCCGCCTGCTGAAATCGGCCAGCTACTTCCGAACCGCCTCAAGTCGGCGGATCTGGTCTTGCCGGAAGTGCCAAGTGGGGTTTGATTACCGCTTACATTGCAGTCGGCGATGCCGTCGTTGTCATTATCCGTATCCGGCACGCCGCAACCGCATTGACCGGCAATGCTCTTCCCCGGATCAGCGGGACATTCATCCACGTCGCCGCACACCCCGTCCCCATCCGCATCATTGGCAGGATCATTGGGGCAGAGGTCACAGACATCACCGAGAGAATCGTGGTCGCCATCCTGCTGCCCGCTGTTGGCCACAGCCGGGCAGTTGTCGGCATCAGCGCACATGCCGTCGCCGTCGACGTCATTATCCGGATCATTTACGCAACTGTCGCAGGCGTCGCCTGCCAGGTCGTTGTCAGCATCCGCCTGATCAGGGTTGGCAACGGCCGGGCAGTTGTCCTCATTATTCATCACCCCGTCCAGATCACTGTCACTGGAGCAGGGGGAATTGGTATCGCACAGATCGCCGATATGGTCATTATCGCAATCCGCCTGATCAGGATTGCCGACAAGCGGACAGTTGTCCAGGCAATCGACATTCCCATCCAGATCGGTATCCACATCCGACACATTGCAACCGCAGATGCCGGATTCGCTTTTATTCCTGTCGGCCGGGCAGCCGTCAACATCGTCACAAATACCGTCACCGTCGGAATCGACGATGCCGCAACCACACAATCCGGGCTCGATTTTCAACGGATCAGCCGGGCATTCATCGTTGCAGTCCGCCGTGCCATCTCCGTCACCGTCGGTCTCCACCTCACCGCACCCGCACTGCCCCGGATCGATCTTAGCCGCATCAGCCACGCAGAGATCAACACAGTCTTTCGTTCCATCGCCGTCCGTATCCGCATCTTCAGTGCCGCAGCCGCAGATGCCGGGTTCGGTTTTCAACGGGTCGGAGGGACAAAGATCATGACAATCGGCCGTGCCGTCCCCGTCCGAATCAACCTCGGACACTCCGCAGCCGCAGATACCGACGTCAGTTGCCTTGTCGGGGTCATTCGGGCAGAGGTCCGTGCCGGCGCAAAAACCGTCGTTGTCGGCGTCATTGAGTGGATCACCAGGGCAAATATCGCAGGCGTCGCCCATGCCGTCGTTGTCGCCATCCTCCTGCCCGGGGTTGGCCGCAGTCGGACAATTATCGACACTGCCGCAGATGGCGTCATTGTCACTATCATTGGCGGCGTCATTGACGCAGGGATCACAGGCATCGCCCATGCCGTCGCCGTCCGCATCGAGTTGCCCGGGGTTGGCGCCCCCCCGCAGTTATCCGTCACATCACAGACCCCGTCACCATCCCCGTCAACTCCCTCATCAACAACGGAGTTACAGTTATTGTCCTTGCCGTCGCAGATCTCCGGGTTGTTCGGGAACATGGCGGCATCGTTATCATTGCAGTCGGTATTGTTTGCCACCCATCCGGTTGATTTGCTGCAGGCCGCTTGCGCAATAGCCGGATTGCCGTAGTTGTCGCCGTCAAAATCGGCATACCAGCTGGTTGAACCGGCGCCGTCATCATCAACAAAGCCGTCACAGTCATTATCAATCCCGTCACCGCAAATTTCCGCCACGCCCGGATTGATATTCGGGTTGCCGTCATTGCAGTCAAGGGCCAGATCAACATCAGCGCTGCAGCCGGCAGGTTCGCATCCCGTCCCGGAACAGGTCCCGGAAACCTGGGCGCTGTAAACCCCGTCGCTGTCACCGTCACAGCAGTACAGCATCTGCTGCAGGCAGTTGTCCGCCACGGGCCGCGAATAGTGGAGTTCCGTATCCTTGATGGCATTCATCGAGCTGCCGTCGAGAAAGTTCACCCCCCGCCAGTTGCTGCTGGCCCCGTCCGCCGTGGCTGACCAGTAACCTGCCGATTTTGTACTCAAAAAAATGGGATCTATTGCCGGGTTTGTCCTGGTTGTATCGACAATGCCCAGCAGTTCGGTCATGTTGGGCAGACGCCATGTACAGCCAAGCCCGTCGGCATCAAGACCCTGGGCATACGTCAAACTTCCCGGATGATTTCTCGCTACCCCGTCATCCTGCTTCAGCCAGGTAAGCCCGGTCTTGGTGTCATAAACGGTATTTGCGCTGTTATTGAAGAGTTCCGCTTCGACCGGAGCGGCAAGTCCCAGGGAAACGAAGAAAGAATAAACCGTGATGCGAATGTATGTTTTTTTCCTGGAAAGCATGGCTATTTCTCCTCCCTGACGGCACGAACATGGAAACGATCCGTGGTGCCCGAATATTTGCGGGAGGCATATGAGCCTGGCGCAGCTCTTCCTCGATCCGTACTTGCTCCGTGATATCACTGCAAAGAACGACCACCTCCCCGACGGGCAGCCGGTAAACATTATATTTTCGCCAACAGTTCATTCCATTGCAGTTAAAGATGGTTTCCGGGATTTCTTCCGCCACGCCCGTTGCCCATACCCGCCGGATCACCGGCAGCAGGACATTTTCACCAAACACGGGAAAAATTTCCCGCACCGTTCGCCCGACAAGCTCATCTTTTCCTTTGCGGTCAATTTCCCGGGCGGCGCGGTTGAAATCAATGCCTACAAAGTCCTTGCCCTCCGGGCCATCGGCCTGATACACGGCAACACCGTTGCTCATCCGGTCAAACAGTTCACGAAATCTGTATTCGCTGGCGGCAAGAGCCTGCTCCACCTCCAGCCGTTCTTCAACCTCGCGCCGCAGCTGCATGTTTTTAACCGACAGCTCGGCCGTTTTCTCGGCAACCTCCTTGTGAATCAGCTCGTTTCGCTGCCGTGCCTCCAACGCCCGCCGGGAAGCGACGATCCCGGTCAGGCCGAGGAGAAGAATTATGATCAGTCCGGCGCACAGGGCGAGCACCGTCACGGCATAGTCAACCTCCTTCGGCCGCAGTGGGCGTTTAAGTTGCAGGGTGTATCGCTGACCATGGAATTGGATGAAATAATCCCGGGAAAATAGGGGAAAGAAAATCCGCCGCAGCATCCCCGGATTCTCTTCGTTGATCCGCGGACTTTTTACTTCCTGAACACCGCTTTCGGATTCAATTTGCAGATTGAGCACGAAGGTGTCGACCCCTTCCAGGCTTTCCACCAATTTCAGGGGATCTATATCCGCAAGGCGATGACCCCGCAGGCGGCATTCCGGCGCGCCTCAGGCGCCTCGGGAACATTTTTCCCGGCATACACCGCCTTGAAGCACCACAGGGAGCCAGGCAGACTAACCAGGGAATCATAAACGAAAACCGCTTCGTTTTTCACGACGGTCTTGTCAACCACGCCGGAAAAAGCAGTATCGCCGGCAAGGTCATAGCCGATCAAGGCGGCGTTTGTCGGCTCAAAAGGTTCATAATAGAGAAGGGGAAAATGGCTCGCCGAGGCCGGCGCCGGCTGGAGAAGCCGCCCGGAACGGCTGCTGATCGAAAAAAGAGGAAACCCCTTGTCCCGCATTTCCTGTTCGAAGAAAGCGCGCTCCCCGGCAAAGACCCGGGGGAAGTATCCCATGGAAACAAAAAAAAGAGTAGCGGTTGAAGATGTGTTCGGCAAAGATGCGGAACTCGTCACCGTCCAGCAACAGAGTGGAATTAACAAAGATGGCGCTATTGGCGCTGACTTCATCAATGGCGCTGATGCGCCGGTTGAAATCGTCCCGCACCAGATCGGCTTGCTTCGCAATATCCTGCTGCAGACTTGCCAGCGAATAATGCCAGGCAAAAAAGACCAGCCCGGCGGCAAAGGCCAGCCCCAGCAGGAACAACCCCAAGGGCAAGGCCCATGGCCGCCATGAAAAACGATCACTCATTATTGACCTTAACCGCTTTTTTCATGAGTTCCGAGGGCAGGACATACCCAGCTTTTCCCAGCAGGGCAGGATGGACGAACATGTTCCAGCGACGGTTGGCAACAATGGGGATATCGGACGGCTTTGCCCCTTCCAGAATGAGCAATGCCACCTTGGCGGCCCATTCGCCCTGCTCGTAGGCGATCTTGGCCATGGTCAACATGGCGTAAGGGGCCATCCAGTCGAGATAGCTGACGGTGAATTTTTTCGCGGTCTTCAGCACCCACGCCCTGGCTCGCTTGTCATCCCAGTCGCGGATGCCGGAATTATTGCCGAGAATGACAAAGTCCGCCTGCTCCTGGGCGGTGACGTAGCCTTTTTCCCAGTCCGCCATGGTACTGACACCGGCATATGGCTTACGGTAATATTGTGCTTGCCGTAGGCCTACTTGCTGAGAGCCACCTCCTTGGTCTGGGTCAATTCGTCGGCGGAAAGAAAAACACCATGACGGGCATCCGGAACCACCGACACCACCTGCCCGACAAGCGGATCGATGGGACCGATCTCAATCATGCCGGTAACGTTGGAATAGGGATAGCCATAGGGCTCCACCGTCCAGTTGATGCCGCAAAAAACCACCGGCACCTTGGCCTCCTTCAGATGCGGCATGACCAGATACTTCGAGGCATTGTCATCGGCGGCAATAACCACATCCGGTTGCCAGGAATCAATCAGCGCCTTGGCCTCGAGCGCCTTCTGCCCGGCAAATTCAGCGCCGAGGTTCCGCTTGCCGTCCATGTAAAAGTTGCGAATCTCGCATTTGTCCCGCAAAACATCGGCAATACCCCGTTCGATGTCGTCATTCCACACATAGCCGGCATGATAGGACGAAACATAGAGACAACGCTGCGCCAGCACATGGTGCGGAAACAGCCCGAAAAAAAGAAAAAAACAAGCAGAACAGCGAACCGCCCGGCCTTATGGATGAACATTCCCTCTCCTCCTGATCATTTATCTGTTGCCCTCGGATTTTCAACGGCATGGTCATAATTCTCATTATCAGCTGAACAGATCAGCGGTTGCAAGAAAATGCTAGTGTCCCTCCTGCCCCTCCGCTCCGCCGCCCGGCCCCAGCCTGTTCCGGAAAAACTCGAAATAAAGCAGCGGCACGGCCACCAGGGTCAGGGCGGTGGCGGCCACTGCGCCGAACATCATGGCAATGGCCAGCCCCTGAAAAATCGGATCAAACAGCATGACAAACGAGCCGACGACAACGGCCGCCGCAGTCAGCACGATGGGCCGGAAACGGACGGCGCCCGCATTCATCACCGCTTGCCTCAGATCCCCCGAACTTTGCCATTCCATTTCCACGAAATCCACCAGCAGAATGGAATTGCGGACAATAATGCCGGAGAGAGCGATAAAGCCGATCATGGAGGTGGCGGTAAAAAAGGCGCCGAACAGCCAGTGCCCCGGCAAAATGCCCACCAGGGTCAGGGGAATGGGGGCCATGATGACCAGGGGCGTGACAAAACTGCGGAACCAGGAAACCACCAGCACATAGATCAGCACCATCACCGCGGCAAAGGCCATGCCCAGATCGCGGAACACCTCATAGGTGATGTGCCATTCGCCGTCCCATTTCATGCTGTAACGATCTTCGAGCCAGGGCTGCACCGCGGAATACTGTTTCAACTCATACCCTTCGGGGAGTTGCAGCTCTTTTATTTTTTCCTTCATGGACAGGATGGCGTACACCGGGCTTTCAACGGCGCCTGCCACATCGCCGGTGACATAGGTGACCCGCTTGAGATTCTTATGATAAATGGTTTTGTTTTCGTTGCCCTGCTCCAGCCGCACCAGGCCGGCAAGCGGCACCTGCGAACCGTCGGTCGCGGTCAGCGTCAATTCCTGCAGGGCGGAGGAATTCGCCCTGTCCGGCAGGGCGGCACGCAGCAGAAGTTCCACCGGTTCTTTTTCCCGCTCGTCATGAAGCAGCCCGGCCGAGGCCCCCTGCAGGGCCATGCTGACGGTCCGGGCGATCATGGCGGTGCTGATGCCGTGGCCGGCCGCTTTTTCCCGGTCAACCGTGTAGGTTATCTTCGGCGCATCATCCTCCACGAACCAATCGACATCCACCACCCCTTCGGTTGATTCAAAAACATCGCGCACCAGGCGGGCAATCTCGATCCGGCGCATGTCGTCCGGACCGTATATTTCGGCCACCAGGGTACTGAGTACCGGAGGTCCGGGGGGAATTTCCGCCAGTTTGATTCGGGCGCCGTATTTATCGCCGATTTCTTTGAGCGGCGGACGCAGACGGGTTGCCAGACCATGGCTTTGCGTCGTGCGTTCCCCCTTGTCGATGAAATTGACCTGGATGTCCGCCATATGCGGGCTGCTGCGCAAAAAATAATGACGAACCAGTCCGTTGAAATTATAGGGAGCGGAGGTGCCGATATACGTCTGATAATTGGTAACCTCCGGCACGCCGCCGAGATAGTCGGCAAGTTCCCGGGTAACGGCCGCCGTTCTTTCCAGGCTGCTTCCCTCCGGCATGTCGATAATCACCTGGAGTTCGCTTTTGTTGTCAAAGGGAAGCATTTTAACGGTCACCCCCTTAAAAGGCACCAGCAGCAGGGACAACACCAGCAGACAGGAAACCACCGCCAGCACCCCAAGCCGCAGCAGGCGGCTATCCAGCAAAGGGCCGAGCAGTTTGTCATACAGGGCGTGCAGACGACCGCCATCCTCTTCGTTTCCCTTGCCTCCCTTGACATTCTTCAACACCATGGAGCTGAGCCAGGGACTGACGATAAAGGCAACCAGCAGGGAAAAAAGCATGGCAGCGGACGCACCGATCGGAATGGGCCGCATGTAGGGCCCCATCAAGCCCCGGACGAACGCCATGGGCAGCAGGGCGAAGATGACCGCAAAGGTGGCGAGAATCGTGGGACTGCCCACCTCGTCCACCGCCCTGATCGCGGTCATCACCCCTGCCCCATGCAGTTTGAAATGGCGATGGATGTTTTCCACCACCACAATGGCGTCATCCACCAGAATACCGATGGAAAAAATCAGGGCAAAAAGGGTAACCCGGTTCAGGGTGTATCCGTAAAGATAGTTGACAAGCAGGGTGAGGGCCAGGGTGACGGGCACGGCAACGGCCACCACGGCGGCCTCCCGCCAGCCCAGGGTGAGCGCCATGAGAATGATGACCGAGACGGTGGCGATCAGCATGTGGTCAAGCAGCTCGTTGGATTTTTCCCGGGCCGAATCCCCGTAGTTGCGGGTGATCGTCACCTGGACATCATGGGGCAGCAGTGAGCCGCGCAGGGCCTCCACCTTGGCCAGCGCCTCGTCGGCCACCAGGCTGACGTTGGCGCCCTTTTTCTTTGATACCGCGATGGTCACGGCCTCGGTCGATCCGGACAACGATTGCAGCATGGGATTGTCCGCGGCCGGGCCCGCACCCATGAAGACATAATCACGGGGCTCCGCCGGGCCGTCGGTCAACTGCGCGACATCCCGAAAATAAACCGGCCGACCGTCACGGACCGCCAGAACCAGTCGGCCGATATCATCAATGCTCTGCAGAAAGCCTCCCGTGTCAACGAGAAATTCCCGGTCGTTGCCGGGAAAGGAGCCCGACTGCAGGCGAACGTTGGACTGCTGCAGCGTGTCGGTGATCTGGGAAACGGCAATGCCATAGGCCCTGAGCCGCACCGGATCGAGAGTAACCAGCACCTGCCTTTTCTGACCGCCGATAACGGAGAATTCCGAAACCTGCTGGTCCTTTTTCAACTCATCGGCCAGCTCAACCGCAATGCGCCGCAGTTCGTAGCCGGAATAGCCCGCATCGCCGCCCCACAAGGTCAGGGTGAGAATCGGCACATCGTCAATGGATTTGGGCCGGACCATCGGCTGGGAAACACCGGCGGGGATCTGGTCATAGTGGGACATCAGCTTGGTGTGGAGATTGACCAGGCTCTTTTCCATGTCCTCACCGACATAAAAACGGACAATGGTCAGATTCATGCCGGGCTGGGCGATGGAATAAATATACTCGACGCCCTTGATCTCCCAGAGGAATTTCTCCATGGGCTTGGTGACCCGCTCCTCCACCTCCTTGGCGGTGGCGCCGGGATAACTCACCATGACGTCGATCATCGGCACGACAATCTGCGGCTCCTCCTCCCGGGGGGTGACCAGCACGGCAAAAAGACCGAGCAGCAGCGAGGCCAGCACAATCAGCGGAGTCAGTTTCGACCTGATAAAGGCCTTGGCGATGATGCCGGAAATACCGATTCCTTTCATTATTTTTTTTCCCCGGCCAGGATGCCGCCGTCCTTTGCCCTGTCCACCCCGGCCGTAACCACCTTCTCCCCGGGCACAAGCCCGGTCAGGATCTCCGTCATGCCCTGGTCATCACGCCCGAGCCGCACCAGCCGGTAGGAAAGAATCCGTGCCTCATTGACCACATAGACCCCGGAGAGCTGACCCTTGCGGACAATGGCGCTGTTCGGCAAAAGCAGCACGGATTTCCGGCCCACACCGATCCGCACGGTGGCGTGCCGGCCGCTTTGCAGGCCCGTGCCGCGCACCCCGACTTTCACCGGAAAAGTGCGGGTGCGCGGGTCCACGCCGGGGACCACGTCAAGGATTTCGCCCTCCAGCTCAGTGACCGATGCCGCCATGGTGACCCGCACCGGACCAGCTTTTTCCACCCGCCCGGCCAGACTTTCACTGACCCAGAGATCAAGGGTGAACGATGCATTGTCTTCGACGGTGAAAAGCACCATTCCCGGCATGGCCATTGTCCCGAGTTCCGCCTCCTTGGCAATCACCACGCCGGTCACCGGCGAGGTGATCCGGGTAAACTCCAGGGAGACGCGGGCCTCATCCCGACCGGCCCTGGTCCGGTCAATCATCTTTTCCAGACGTGCGTATTCCAGGGCGGCGACGTCGCGCGCGGTCCGGGCCTGATCAAGCTCCTGCCCGGTCAGGGCCTTGCCCTCAAAAAGCTTGGCATAGCGCTGCCAGGTGATATCGGCAAGCTCCTTCTGCTTGCCGGACGCGGCCAGACCGTTTTCCGCTTCAGCCAGGGCCGCATCAGCCGCGGCCAGCTTCTGCCGCACATCCCGATCATCAAGTACGGCAAGAAGCTGACCGGCGGTCACCAGCTCCCCTTCCCGCACCGGCACAGCCGTGATTTCCCCCATCATCCTGGCCGCCACCCGGCTGGTGGTTTGCGCGGAAAGCGTGCCGGACGTCTCGTAAAAATCATCAATTTCGGCCAGCGCGACCTCACTGATTTCAACCCCGGAGACGACGGGGCGTTCCATCCGTGTTTCCCCCGGTTCTTTCCCGTCACCGCAGCCGCTGAAAAACAACAGCAACACGGCCATAAGCAATGAAACGCCATTTTTCTTCATAGCCCCTCTGGGCCCTGAACTCTTCCTTGCCATCATTTTCCCCCGTCCACGCCCAAATCCCGCAAAATCGTGCCGCTTTCACAACTGAGCACCACTTTGGAAAACAGATAATTATTTTCCCGGGAAACAACCACCGCCCGGCTGTTATCCAGGACGGCCTGTACGTCAAGCAGGTCAACGAGCTGGGACAGGGAATTTTCGAAACGGACCCGTACCAGCCGCTGCCCCTCCTCAGCCATGGCAAGAGAGGCCTCGGCAAGTTCAAGATTTTTTCCCGCCTCCTCAACTCCCAGGTAGGCCTCGTACACCTTGAAATCCACCATTTTTTTCAGCCCCTCGAGATGTTCCCTGCTTTCGGCGATGCGATGCCGGGCCTTGACTTTTTCATATTGACGCTTGCCGCCGTCGTAAAGCCGCCATCGGGCAACTGCCGCCACCTGCCAGCTTTCACCCTCGGCGCCAAAGAGATCGTCATGGTCATTCAACTGATAGGTCCCTCCCACGGCGAGGGTGGGCAAAAATCCCGCCCCGGCCAGCTCAAGACTTTTTTGGGCGTTGTCATGGCGCGCCTCCATGGCCTGGACGTCATGCCTCCTGCTCGCCGCCTCACTGTAATAGCCAAGTTCCCGCAAAGGGAGATCAATATTTTCCGGCCCGGCATCAAGCGGCTCGCTCACCCCAAGCAGCAATCCCAACCCCTTCCGGGCCACAGCATGATTTTTTACGGCGCTCACCAGCCGTTGTTCCGCCTCGGCCAGGGCGGTTTTGGCCCGCAGGATGTCGGAGTAAAGGCCAAGTCCATTCGCATGCCGCAGCTCGGCGATCCGGGCATGCTCTTTCGCATCCTCCACCCCCTTTTCCGCCACCGCGACAAATTCCCTGCTGGTTCGCACGCCCAGGTAGGCCTTCACCACCTCCAGGGCGATCTCCTCCCTGGTTCGCCGGTACTGCAGTTCCATTGCCTCCGCCTGTTTTCCGGCCATTTCCTCACCGATGCGCGCCTCTCTGACGAAAATGGGCTGTTCAAGGGAAAACGCCGTCTGAAAATCATTGACCGGATCGGGATTATTGAGGGAGTCGACGGCGAAATCAGTGGCGGCAAAGCGCTCCTGATTGAGCTTTGCCATAAATGCATAGGTGGGATTGGCGGTGCGCAGATAGCGCTCCTCGATCATTACCGAAGGCCGCATATTGCCGGCGGCAATACCGATGTCCGCCTTGCTCGCCTGGACCTCGCTCATTCGGGCCAGCAACTGATGATTTCCCTGCAAGGCGGCCAGAACGGCCTCCCGCAGATCCACCACCTGTTTCTCCCCGCCTGCCGCGCTCGGCACGGCAAAGGAAATCCACCAGATCATCATGAGAAAAAAAACAGCCTTCATTGTTTGTTTCATCCCCATTTGCAAAAAAACCATTCATCAACGACCAGCCGCTCTATCGTTATTTTTACCGGCAATACCCCCTGGCTGTTTGTAAAGATGAGATGATTGTGTATAATTATACATATGTTGCAGTCGAAACAATCGGAAGACGAAACCCAAAGCCCTTCTTCCCCTCATCGCGATGGCACGATAATAAACCGGAAAGCACAATTTGATAATAACAAGAAAATGCGAACATCAAAAACAAATAACATCCTTTTCACCTCTGCTTTTTGTTGCCGTTGTCGAACACGGTTGCATGAGTCGCCGCACACCGCCTGTCCCGCCAAGATCACAGGAGAACACCGATGAAAAAGCACTTCATTTTCCTGGCCTGCAGCCTGTTCCTGCTGCTTTGCCCCGCGCTCGGCCACACGGCGGACCGAAAACTCCCAGGACAAAGCACTCTACGGAATGTGGCCGTAATGCCTTTTCTGCTTGGCGGCAGTAACAGCCGGCAGGAGAAAGCCCTGGAAAAGACCCTCGACTGTCAACTGCGCGGTCTCTGTTATCTGGAAGAAGCCCTGCAGCCCGGGGCGGAACAAACCCTGACCGGTCTCGTCCAAACGGAACTGAAAAAGCATTTCAACGAAAAAGTCGTGCCGCGGCCCCAGGTCGAGTCCGCCTATAGCCTTCTCTACCGAGGAGAGGAAAAGACCCCGCGCGACCTGGCCGTGGAACTGGGCAAGGATCTCGACGCGGATTACGTGATGGTGGGCCTGGTCTGGCGTTATCAGGAAAGGAGGGGAAGTGGGGCGGGCGTTGAATCACCGGCTTCAGTGGCCTTTTCCCTTTTTCTCGTCAAGGTTGAGAACGGCGCACTTAGCTGGAAGGCCACTTTCGACAAGACCCAGACTTCTTTGTCCGAAAATCTTTTCGACGCGCCGATGTTTTTCAGAAAAGGGATGAAATGGCTGACCGCCGAAGAACTGGCCGCCTATGGTGTCGGCAGGCTGATCCCGGACATGCCGCTTTAATGAAAGACCGAGGGGTGGTTGAGTTCCGTTTCACCGCAATTACCCAACCCGGCGCACCGTAACCGGGAACCGGGCAACCGTATTACAGTCCCCAGAGCAGGTTACGGGAAATCCAGCCGCTTTTGCCGCTTTCATCATGCCTGACCTGGACCCATTGCGGGGTTTTCTTCAGCACCCGGAAAACCACTCCGTATTTTGCCTGGCCGATGAGTTTATATTTTTTTCCCGGGCCACTGCGGATGTTGACGATTTTGATCTTTACCACTGCATGCGGGGTGGCGGAAGTGAGCGGTCCGTAAACCCAGCCCACATCATTTTCAAAATCTTTGACCTTCAGCCACTTGCCCTGAGAACCGAGAACCTGGAGGGGAAACCCCTTGCCGAGCACCCATTTCACCTCATTCGTATCGGAAGGCCCTGTTCGCATGTTCAACTCATTGCCGGCGACGGTAACCATCTTTGCCGCGGTGAGGGAGGGAACAAAGAGAAGAAGAAAGGAGAAAAATAAAATAATTTTCTTTGACATTGTTTCAAGTCCGCTGCATTTTTCCTTTAATTTTGACCCACCTTAACACATTGGCCAAACATTGCAACCCTGTCTGTCCGAATCCCGCGGGGCTCCGGCCTGGAACAGTCCGCGCAAGGAGGATAAGCGCCGGAGCGTTTCTTTAATACGCACACGCATTGAAAAAAATGGTAAGATAGCTGCACCCGGATATTCATGAGAAATCAATATCATTGCCTGGTCTTACGAAAAATTTCTACAAGCCGATGAAATACATGACCCGAATGAAATCACTCACAATGCTTGTCCTCTTCTGCTGCACCGTTTTTTCGCCCCCCGCTGCCGCTGAAAAATTTGCCGGCTACGAGGAATGCCTGCTGGAAAGGCTCGCGACATCGGCCGACACCATGACGGTCCGTCAGCTGAAAGAGGCCTGCCGCGCCTTTCCGGTTCAGCAAAATGCCGATACGGGAGAGACGGACCAGCCGGAAGAGCAGACCGCCTCTGCCGGCCCCGAAAACGCGGCGGTAAGCCGCAGGGTCAGTCAGGAAGCCAAGAGCCACCAGAATCTCTTTTCCATTCTTCCCCATAGACCGAACTACATTCTTCTCGGCAGCTACAACAACAATCCCAACGGCGACGCCCTGAACCTTGACGACAGTGAAATAGACAATACGGAAGTCAAATTCCAGGTGAGCTTCAAGGTCCCCCTGGTCCGGGATCTTCTCGGTGATGACAACGGCCACCTTTATGCAGCCTACACCATGAAATCATTCTGGCAGGCTTATAACAACGATATATCGAGCCCCTTCCGGGAAACAAATCATGAACCGGAACTTTTTTTCGCCCTGCGCAGCAATAAAAAATTTCTCGGCTGGAACAATCCGTACATCCTGGCCGGGTTTTCCCACCAGTCAAACGGCCGCAGGGGGGACGAGTCCCGCAGCTGGAACCGGCTGTACCTGGACTTTATCCTGGAAAAGGGAGATTTTGCCCTGAGCATCAAACCCTGGTACCGGTTGCCGGAAAGCGACAAAACATACCTGGGAGATCCCAGCGGCGACGACAATCCGGACATTGAGGAATATCTGGGATACGGGGAAATAACCGGCGCCTGGGCCAAGGGGGGGCACACGGTAAGCGTCCTGCTCCGCAACAACCTGCTCCGCCACGGCAACCGGGGCGCGGTGGAGCTCGGCTGGAGCTTTCCCTTGAGCGATGAAATGCCGCTCAAGGGCTACCTCCAGTATTTTAACGGCTACGGCGAATCGCTCATCGATTACAACAGCTCCGCCAACCGGATCGGTTTCGGATTCCTGCTTACCGACTGGCTGTAGGAGACCCTGTTCAGGCCTTTTTTGCGGTGCGCGGATTTTTCGGAACAGAAAATATACCACGTTGTCGTAGAGAAAGGAGCTCTGCCTTGGCCATGGGGTCCGGGCGCAACAATAAGATCATTCTTCGGCGAGGAAATTCCGCTGCCCCGGCGTGAACAATTTCTTAGCCGCGCCTATTTTCCCAAAGACACGCCGGCATAGCCTGCGGTGACGACCATCCAGGCGAGGAGAGCCTCCATGGCGGTGAAAATAAAGAAACCGGATCCGGCCAGCTCCATGGGCAGCAAAAGCCATCATACGGTCCTTATCGCGTTTTTTTTAACTTTCGCCGTTTTCTCCTTCCCTCTCGTCATCGCAGCAGCGGACGAACTCCCCGGCCAGGAGGAAATCGAGCGCCTCGCCGCAGGCCCTGCCCTCTCAGATCTCATCAATCTCGCCCTGCGTGCCAACCCGTCCATTGCCTCGGCGCGGCAAGGCTGGCGTGCCAATGTCGAAGGATACCGGGTGGCGGGAGCCTACCCGGATCCAAAAATCTCCGCCTCCTACCCGACCGAGACCAGAATCGGCGATGAGGAGTGGCAAATCGCCCTCTCCCAGACCGTTCCCCTGCCCGGCCGGCTCACTGCCGAGGAAAACGCCGCCTCGGCCGATATCCGCATCGCACACCTCACCTATGAAAAAGCAATCCGCGACCTTGCCGCCGAAGTCCGGCAATCGGCCCACGAACTCATCTATCTGCAGGAAGCCGGAAAAATTGCGGCCGGCAACCGGGATCTTCTCAATCAACTGCTGGCCTCAGGTACCGCCGCCTACGCCCGGGACCGGACCTCCCTGATTGATCTGTCCAGGGCTGCGGCACAGTCGGGGCAACTCGGCTATGATGCGCATCTGCTGGCGGAAACGGCGGCAACCGAAAAAACGCGACTGAACGGCCTGTTGGGCCGGGCGCCGGACGCGGTCGTCGGACCACTGATCCCACCCGCTTTGCATTCCGTGAACCATTCCCTGGACGACATCTATCTTTTTGTCGAGAAAAACGGGTCCGATATTCTTCTCGCCAGGGCCGCCCTGGAAAAATCTGAAAAAAATGTCACGCTGGCCCGTTACAAAACCCTCCCCGAATTTGATGCCGGTCTTTTTGTCAACAATATCAATGAGTCCGACCAACCAGGCGGCAACGGACGCACCGGAGTCAAGGCGGTGGGCGTGACGGTTTCCCTTTCCATGCCCATCTGGATCGGCAAAAATCAGGGACGGATGGCCGAAGCCAAGGCCAGGGTTGAGCAGTCTCGGGCCGAGGTGCAGGCCCGGACCTACGAAGCGCGGGCTGAAGTGAGCCGCCTGTTCTTTCGCCTGCGCAATGCTGAACGGCTGGTCCGCCTGTACCGGGATGAACTGATCCCCCAGGCGGCCAAGTCGGTGGAGACGGCGGAAACCTGGTTCAGGGAAGGCAGAGGGAGCCTGTCCGACTTCACCGAGACACGGACCGTGTGGTACAATTTTCAACTCGCCCTGGCCCGGGCCACCGCGGACTACGGCCAGAACCTTGCCGCTCTTGAAGGACTCGTCGGCAGAACCCTGACGCAGTCCGAGGCACCAAGTTCGACTGTTCCGGCAGCGGCTCAGGAGGAAAACCCGTGATTTCCCGGCGTTCCCTCCGATTCGTTACCGCAGCCCTGATCATGTCAATGCTTTTGACCACCGGCTGCTCCCGTTATCCGGCTTTGCTGGCGGAATGGGAAAAGGCGGAGCCGCCTGCCTATCTGCGACAAAACAGCCCGGCCGATCTTGCCTCGCCGCCTCCACTTCCAACTCCTTTGCCGCCTCCAAAAACACGGCCCGTGCCGGAACCGCCTGCCGAACCAGGTCCGGATCTTTCTTTTTTCTCGCCGGATCCGGCACTGTTGAAGGAACTGGCTCCTGCCGCCATTGATGCCGATTTTGCCGCTGCCCGGCTGGCAAAGGGTTTAACCCTGGCGGATTTTGAGGCCCTTGTTCTGCTTCGCAACCCGGATCTGCGCGCCGCGGAGGAAGAATTCCAGGCTGTTGTTGAACGCTACAGTCAAACCGAATCCTTGAATAATCTGTTGAGCCGCTACGCCGCCCTGACCAGGGGGCTGGAAACAGGCGTCGGCGCAATGGCCCCCGGCACCGACAATGCCGGGCTCTACCCCTTCCCCGGGCTCATCAGTCTGCGAGGCGACATCGTGGGGCAGGAAGTGGCGGCGGCGCACGAGTTGCGCGCCATTACCCGGCGCGAGGTTCTCGCCGCCGCCCGTCGTGCGTTCTGGGAACTTTTCTACACGCGGCAGGCCCATGCCATTGCCATCCGCAACTACGATGTGGTGGACAGCCTGAAGAATACCAGTGCGGCCGGCTATGCGGCCGGCACCGGTTCTTTTGTGGATCTGGTGCGGGTGGATATGGAACATGGCCTGATGAAGGAGGCGATTCCGATCCAACTGGAAGAAGTGCGGCTCAGGGAAACGGCGATGCGCGCTCTGCTTGATCTGCCCTTGCCGGTAACAATCGGCGATCTTGCCCGGTCCGTTCCGGGGCGCGAGCTGCCGACACCGGCGGAGCTGGAAAAAACCGCCCTAACTGCCCGGCAAGAGCTTCGCCTCTTACGGGCGCGGATCACCAAGACGGAAGTACTGATCGCCATGGCGGAGGCAGAGACTCACCCCGGCTATTCCCTGAATTTCTCAACTTTTCCGGCAAAAGATGCGGCCCGGATACTGCCCGGCGAAGAACGTCCGGACAGTTTCCCCACCACTGTTCCGGCGGCTGACGGGGTCGGCACGCCGCGCAACGCCTTTTATGGTTTGAATGAAGGGTATCTGCGCGAAACGCGCCGGACATTGGCCGGCCTGCGTTACCGCCTGGCGGCCGAGGAGGCGAACACCAGAAGCCTGGTCCAGGGCGCATGGTATCAGCTTGCCAAGGCGCACCGTGAAGAAAGACTCTACCGGGACAAGGTGGTCCCCCTGGCCCGGACTGATCTCGATACCACCACCTCAGCCTACGAGGCTGGCAGGATCACATTTGCCGGGATGCTTGATGTCTATTCCCGCTGGTTTGCCGCAACCCTTGCCTGGCATCGGGCCCAGGCTGATCTCGGTGTGGCCTGGGCGGGTCTGGAGGAAAGTGTCGGAGCACAGATTGGCGGAGAGGAAGCGTTTCAACGCTGAAACGTTCAAACGCTGAAACGCTCAAACGCTCAACCACTGAAACGCTGAAACGCTGAAACGCTGAAACGCTGAAACGTTCAAACGCTGGAACGATGGAACGCTCAACCGCTGGAACGCATAAAGGAGGCACCATGGCGGATAACATGGCCAAGACCGGGCAGACCACAGGGAAGCGGAACCGATTGCTCATGGTCGTCGTCATCCTTGTCCTTGCCGTAGCCGTCGGAACAGGGCTCATGCTGCGTCTGGGCGGCTCTCCTGCCCACGATCACGACGCGGAGAAGAACACGGCCGCGGAGCAGCAGCAATACACCTGTCCCATGCATCCGGAGATCATCACCGATGAACCAGGTCAATGCCCGATCTGCGGCATGGATCTGGTCAAGATCGAGGCCGTGCCGCAGCAGGCCGCCGGACCTGCCTCCCCATCGGCGGAAGAGGAGAATTTTTTCAGCGATCTCCAGGAGCCGGGCCGGGCCGGTAAAATCGTCGTGCCGGATGACAGGGTGACAATCCATGTCGGTCCGGAAGCAATGAAAGCGTCCGGGATGCAGACGGCGCCCGCGACGCGGGAACGCCTCAGCCGCACTGTCCGCGCCGCGGGTCTCATCACCGCTGATGAAACCCGCATCCGTCACGTCCACACCAAGGTCGACGGCTGGGTCGAATCCCTGTCCGTCAATTTCAACGGCCAGCTGGTCACCGCAGGTCAGCCCATCCTCAGTCTCTATTCGCCGACGCTCCTCACCAGCCAGGAAGAGTTTCTCCAGGCCAGGGAAACCGCGGCCAAATTCAGCAGCAACCAGGACCTGGCGCTTCGCAAACTCGGACAGCAACTGTTCGACTCGGCCCGGCGCCGGCTTGAGCTTTTCGACGTGCCGAGTGCATTTATCAATGATCTTGAACGGGAAGGGAAGACGAGCCGCGCCGTTACACTGAACGCGCCGGTGGCCGGTTTCGTTACCGCCAAATCCATCTTTGAGGGCCAGCAGATCGTTCCCGGCCAGGAACTCTTCACCATCACCGATCTGTCCAGGGTCTGGATTGAGGCGAACCTCTATGAGTACGAGGCCGGCCGGATTGCCGTCGGTCAGGAAGCCACGCTGACCCTGCCTCATGCGCCGGGGATCAGATTGCAGGGCAAGGCCACCTACATCTATCCCTTTCTGAACCCCGAGAGCCGGACGCTGAAGGTGCGCTTTGAATTCGCCAACCAGGAATTCCTTCTCAAGCCCGCCATGTACGCCGACGTCGCCATTGACCTGACCTCGACGGAAGGGGTGGTGATCCCTGATTCAGCGGTCATGGACACCGGCACGCGCAAGCTGGCCTTTGTCGAAATCGAGGCGGGAACCTTCGAGCCCCGGGAGATTGAAACCGGAGTGCGCGGCAACGGCAAGGTGCAGATCATCTCCGGCATCCGCGCCGGTGAAAAGGTGGTGGTGAAGGCCAATTTCCTCCTTGATTCGGAATCGCGGCTGCGGGCCACCACCTCTCGCCTCATCAAAAAAGGCACGGACAAACAAGGCGAGGGAGAGAAGAAATGATCGCTCGCATCATTGACTTCTGCGGCCGCAACCGTTTGATCACCCTCTTCTGCGCGGGCTTCAGCTGCCTGGTCGCCGTCTATATCCTGAAACAGATCCGGCTTGACGCCCTGCCCGATCTCTCCGACACCCAGGTCATCATTTACTCGCGCTGGGAGCGGTCGCCTGATATCATTGAGGATCAGGTCACCTACCCCATTGTCACTTCCCTGCTGGGCGCACCCGGCGTCAAGGCCATCCGCGGCTTTTCCGATTTCGGCTATTCCTTTGTCTACGTGATTTTCCAGGACGGAACCGACATTTACTGGGCCCGTTCCCGGGTCATTGAGTACCTTTCCAAGATTACCTCGCGCCTGCCGCCGGAGGTGCGCACCGAGCTCGGCCCCGATGCCACCGGCGTCGGCTGGGTCTATCAGTATACCCTGGTGGATGATTCCGGCACCCATTCGCTCGACGAACTCCGTTCCTACCAGGACTGGACCCTGCGCTACGCGATTCAGTCGGTGCCGGGCGTGGCTGAAGTGGCGACCGTCGGCGGTTTTCAGCGCCAGTACCAGATCACCGTTGACCCGAACCGGCTGGAGGTGTACGGCCTGCCCTTAGATGCGGTGGTGGATGCGGTGCGACGCTCTAACAACGAGGTGGGGGGCCGGGTGCTGGAGTTCGCCGGCAGCGAGTACATGGTGCGCGGCCGCGGTTATGCCCGGAGCATCGAGGATTTTGCCGGTATCGCACTCAAGGTGGGACCAGGGGGCGTGCCGGTATTGCTGCGGGATGTGGCCCAGGTTGAGCTTGGTCCGGAGATCCGGCGCGGCGTCGCCGATCTCGACGGCCTGGGCGACCATGTCAGCGGCATCGTCGTCATGCGCCATGGAGAAAATGCCTTGAACGTCATCAAGCGAGTCAAGGAGCGTCTGCAGGAAATTGCGCCGTCCCTGCCCAAGGGGGTGCGCATCGTCACCGCCTACGACCGTTCCGATCTCATCACCCGGGCCATCGACACCTTAAAACATGAACTGATCCTGGAGATGATCATAGTCTCCGCCGTCATCCTTCTCTTCCTCTGGCACATTCCGTCCGCCATCGTACCCATCATCACCATCCCCATTTCGGTGCTGCTGGCCTTCATCCCCCTTTACTACCTCGGGGTGACGGTCAACATCATGAGCCTGGCCGGCATCGCCATCTCCATCGGTGTGCTGGTGGACGGGGCCATCGTCGAGGTGGAAAACGCCTATAACCGCATCCACCAGTGGCAGGAGAACGGCAGGCAGGGTGATTTTTATCAGGTGCGGCTCAATGCCCTGAAAGAGGTGGGGCCTTCGGTCTTCTTTTCCCTGCTGGTCATCGCCGTGGCCTTTATCCCCATCTTTGCCCTGGTGGACCAGGAAGGCCGGTTGTTCAAGCCGCTGGCCCTGTCCAAGAACCTGGCCATGGGCCTGGCGGCGATCCTGGCCATTACCCTTGACCCGGCCCTGCGCATGCTTTTTGCCCGCATCGACCCCTTTACCTTTCAGCCGCGCTTCCTGGCTCGACTTGCCACCACGGCCCTGGTGGGCACCTATTACGCCGAGGAGCAGCATCCCATCAGCCGGGCCATCAGCCGGGTCTACGAACCGACCTGCCGTTTCACCCTGCGCCATCCCAAGGCGACAATCGCCACGGCAGCGGCGATTGTCGCCTTGAGTATCCCGGTTTACTTCAAACTTGGTTCCGAATTCATGCCGCCGCTCAACGAGGGCTCCATCCTCTATATGCCCACCACCATGCCGGGACTGTCGGTGGGGCTGGCCCAGGAGCTGATGACCGCCCAGGACAAGCTGCTGAAATCCTTTCCCGAGGTGGAGCGCGTCATGGGCAAGGCCGGTCGGGCCGACACCTCCACCGATCCGGCCCCTTTCTCCATGATGGAGACCGTGGTGATACTGAAACCGGAAAGCCAGTGGCGTGCCAAGGAGCGCTGGTACTCCGGTTGGCTGCCTGATTTTCTTGGTTTTCTGGTGCGGCCCATCTGGCCCGACCACATCTCCTATGAGGAACTGATCGCTGAAATGGACAAGGTGGTCCGCTTTCCCGGAGTGACCAATGCCTGGACCATGCCGATCAAGGCCCGCATCGACATGCTCAGCACGGGTATCCGTACGCCGGTGGGCATCAAGATCTTCGGCGACGATCTTGCCGAGATTCAACGCATCGGCGAAGAGCTGGAAGGCATTTTGCGCCAGGTCCCCGGCACCAGAAGCGTCTTTGCCGAACGGGTGGGCAGCGGTTTTTTCCTCGATTTCGTCCCGCGCCGCGACCAGCTTGCCCGCTATGGCCTCACCATTGATGACGTGCAAAGGGTGATTCTGGCCGCGGTGGGCGGAGAAAACATCACCACCACCGTCGAAGGCCGTGAGCGCTACCCGGTGAATATCCGCTATCCGCGGGAGCTGCGGGAAAACGTCGATCAGCTGGGCCGCGTCCTTGTTCCGGCAGGCGACGGCATCCAGGTACCTCTCGCTCAGCTCGCCGACATCCAGCTCCTGCAGGGGCCGGCCATGGTGCGCGACGAAAACGGCTTTCTCGCCGGGTACGTCTATGTGGACATCGCCAATCGGGATGTGGGCGGCTATGTGGAGGAGGCCAAACGGGCGGTGGCTGATGAGCTGACGCCGGCCCAGGGCTATGTTCTCCAGTGGAGCGGCCAGTATGAAAACATGCTGCGGGTGCGGGAACGTCTCAAACTGGTGGTGCCGGTCACCCTCTTTCTCATTTTCCTGCTGCTTTACCTGAACACCAGAAGCTCCTTCAAGGCCGGGCTGGTCATGCTCGCCGTGCCCTTTTCGGCGGTAGGCGCGGTCTGGCTCTTTTACATCCTGGACTATAATGTCTCCATTGCCGCCTGGGTGGGCATGATCGCGCTGCTTGGCCTTGACGCCGAGACAGGGGTATTCATGCTTCTCTTTCTCGACCTTTCCTACCATGAAGCCCGGCGACAGGGCAGGATAAAGGATATGCTGGGCCTGGACGAGGCGATTATCCACGGCGCGGTCAAACGGGCCCGGCCGAAGATCATGACCGTGGCCGCCGCCTTCATGGGACTGCTGCCCATCATGTGGTCCACTTCGGCCGGGGCGGACGTGATGAAACGGATCGCGGCACCGATGATCGGCGGACTCGTCACCTCTTTTCTCATGGAATTGCTGGTTTATCCGCCGATCTACAAATTATGGAAGAAAAACACTGATCTCCGTTCACTCCCCGGAGCCGAAAAGGCTGCCCCGGGGAAAACCGACAATCATCAAGCATAAGGAGTTACCATGAAAACGCGAAATCTGTTATTTGCCTTTATCATTACCCTCGCCATCGCCCAACCGGGTTCCGCGGCTGACGGACATGGCGGCGCCCCCCACGACATGAGCGGCCACGACATGGGAGGGCATGACATGGGAACAATGGATCACTCGGCCCAAATGGGCGAGAAGATCCAAGAATCCACGGTGGAAGGCTATCATTTGTCCTATCAGCTGATCGACAATCTGGCAAATCTGGCAGCGGCCCAGCAGGCGGGCAAGGCGGCAAATATCGACCTCGCCAAGGTCAAATCCCACCATCTCATGCTGCACATCACCGCACCGGACGGGGCTCAGGCGGCAGACGGCACAGTCGGTTTTCTTGTCAAGGGTCCGGACGGCGTGGAGCAGACGGTGATGACTATGCCCATGTCAGGGGGCTACGGCGCCGATATCGAGCTCAGAACCCCAGGCAGCTACACCATCAAAAGCAAGGCGGCCCTGGACGGGAAAAAACTGCTCGACCAGTTTACCTACACCAGCAAATAACCCAAAGTCATCGCCGGTTTACGGATTGCGGATTGCGAACCTTCCGCATACAACCATCCGCAAACCGTTGACCGGCAACCGGCACCCACCATTTTTTCATGTGAACGTTTTCCGCTGGCCCACAACTCCGGGCGTCTGCTATAGTAACGCCCATGCCGACCATTGCCACGACCATCTTCATCCTGACCTATGCCGGGGTCGCCCTGGGGCGCATTCCCGGCCTGGCCCTTGACCGGACAGGCATCGCCCTGCTGGGCGCCATTGCCATGGTGGTCAGCGGCGCCGTGCCGCTCGAAACGGCCATGGGGGCCATCGATCTGCCGACTATTGTCCTGCTCTACGGCCTGATGATACTCTCCGCCCAGCTGCGACTGGGCGGATTCTACACCTGGATTGCCTCCCGCAGCACCGGGCTGCTCCATCAGCCGCGCTTGTTCCTGCTGGTCATCATGCTGCTCGCCGCCCTCTTGTCCGCTTTGCTGGCAAACGATATCATCTGCCTTGCCTTTACCCCGGTGCTGGCCATGGCCCTGCTGCGGACAGGACTCAATCCCCTTCCCTTTCTGCTTGGACTTGCCGCGGCAAGCAACATCGGTTCGGCAGCCACCATCATCGGCAACCCGCAGAATATGCTCATCGGTCAGGTGGGCAGGTTGGATTTTGCCGATTTTCTCTTCTGGTGCTCCCCGCCGACACTCATTTCCCTTGCCGGCTCCTACATGATCATCTGTTTTTTATACCGCAACCGCTTCACGCTGGCATTTGCGGCGCGGCAACCCCTTGCAGCGGGACATTGGCCGGAGTTCAACCTTCTCCAGAGCACAAAAGGCATTGCCGCGACCTTGCTGCTGGTGGTCTTCTTCTTCACCGACATCCCCCGTGAACTGACGGCCATTACAACGGCCGGCATCCTGCTTTGCAGCAGAAAGATGCGTTCCCGGCAGATGATGGAGCTGATCGACTGGCACCTGCTCACCCTGTTCTGCGCCCTTTTTATCGTGGTGCAGGGCATCGAGTCGATAAATGCTCCCAGCCGCATCATCGACATGTTGAACCGCACCGGGGTCATCCTCACCGACCCGGCCACCCTGACCGGGGTGTCGGCGCTTTTAAGCAATCTGGTCAGCAATGTGCCTGCCGCCATGCTGCTCATCCGCTTTCTTGATCCGGCTCAACCCGAGCAATGGTATACCCTTGCCGTATCCAGCACCTTTGCCGGCAACCTGATTGTCATCGGCAGCATCGCCAACCTGATTGTCATCGAACAGGCAAAAAAATTCGGCATCGAAATATCATTTGCCGAGCATGCCCGAACCGGTATTCCGGTCACCATCTTTTCCCTGTGCACCCTGCTTTTTTTTCTTTGACGGGAAACGTCGCCACGTGCCGATCCGCCATCAGAAAGCCATGCCGATACTGAAATGGACCGTGAAGCTGTCCTCCTCCCGTTCCGCATCCCGGTCGGGATTCCAGGCGAAATCGAGCCGCGCCGGTCCAACCGGCAGCAGGTACTGCAGCCCCATTCCCAGCGCCGGTCTGAAATCACTGAAATAGTCGCTGAACGTTTCGTCGATAACGTCCTGCCGGTCGGCGAACGGAACTCCCCCCTCCTCTTCCGGGGAAAGATTGGGTGAAATATTACCGTAATCAACAAAAAGCGTAACCGCGAGATTATCCATCAGCAGGCGGCGCAGCTCAATGGAAAGAATATTAAAGGCCATGCCGCCCAAAGGGTCGCCGGAAGCATCTCTGGGACCGAGCTCGGACTGATGGAAACTGCGCACCGTATTCTCGCCGCCGTTAAAGTATCTTTCGCCGATGGGAATCGTAATCTGATTGCGTCCGGGCACAATGACGCCGGTGTCATAACGCAGGGCCACGGTATGTTTAACGTCAAGCGGTAAAAATGTGCGCGCCCCGAAATTGCAGCGATAAAAGGAAAGACCGCTGCCCAGGGACGGTTCGGCAACCTCGGCGGACCCGAAAATCCGGTGTCCGCCGGTGGGAAAGAAGATGTCATTGCGGTTGTCCAGAGTTGCCTGCAGTTTAAATCCGGCAATAGTGTAATTGTTTTCCTGCTCCGGGATGTCACGCGCGACGATATCCGTGGTTTGCGTGCTGCTGTAAAGATAACGAAGCGAAACAGAAAGATCCTTGCGCAGATTTCTGGAGAGCAGAAGCGAAGCGCCCAGCTCTTCACCGGTAAAGGAGGGTTCTTCCCGGCGATGAAAAAAAACCGGCAGATCGGCGGAAATATCGCTGCCGAAAATTCGTGAATCCCTGACCGCGGCATCGACAGCAGCGCTCTTGACCGACCCTCCGGCCTCAAAGCGGAAACTCCGGCCGTAACCGAAGATATTGCGATCAAGAAAACCGGCGCCGCCGCGCAGCAGCTCATAGGAACCCCAACCGGCGGTGAAAAACAATTCCCGGGACAAGGCCTCTTCGACCCGCACCAGGAGTTCGCGTTCTTCCGAACCTTGTCCCTCGGCCAGGGAAATGGTGACCCGGGAAAAAAGACCGGTTTGGTAAAGCCGCTGGAAACTTTCCCGCTTTTTTCGGCCGCTGTACAAATCACCCGGCTGCACGGTCATGCGCTTTAAAATAAATTCACGGTCAGTCCGGTTATTTCCCGCCACGCGGATATCGGAGACCGTGACCCGTGGCCCGCTTGTGATGCGGCAAAGCAGATCCACCCGCAACGGCGCATCTCTTTTCTCCGCAATCTCCACGAGCGCCTCGGGATAGCCGAGATTGGCATAGGTCTCCTGCACTCCGCTGCGCAGCATAAGCTTGCGCCTGCCGAGATATGGCTTTCCAGCCAGATCACCAGCCAGCTTCTCCAGATCGCTCCGGGCCTCGGGCAGCATCTCTCCAGCGAAGATAACGTCACCGACAACCGTTTTTTCCCCTTCACTGATTGCCAGTCGGATATCGACGCGGCCGCGGTCTTCGGAAAACAGATACTCAGGAGGGTCGATCCGTGCCTGCAGAAAACCTTCACTCGCGTACAGAGCACGAATGGAGGAGACCGCGTCCAGGATCTCGCCTTCAACAAACAACAAGCCGCCCATCCCGAGAAGAGTTCCCTTTTTTTCCTCAAAAAAAGAAAGAAGTTCTTTGCTTGAGTAGGCGCTGTTGCCGGTCACAATGATGTTGCGGACAAAAACCCGGGGTCCTTCATCAATGGAAAATGTCAGAACCGTGGCCCCTGGTTCCACCGTGAGGAGATACCCGACCCGGGCAAAATAATAGCCCTGCCGTTTGTACACGGTTTCGATGACAAAAGCAGCATCGTCAGCCTTGGCTTCGGGAAAATCCGAATCGAAAAACTCATCAAGCTCGTCGGCCACAGCCGCTTCAAGCGCACTGTCCGCCACCTTGTCGTTGCCGCTGAAGACCAGACGCAGCACGACATCCCCGTTTCCGTCAGCAGCCCCGCCATCGGCCGTTCCGCCCATCAACAGCAGGACAAACAGAACAACGCAGAGCAGACGGGTGCGTCGACTCGGAGAAACGTTACAGAATCTCATTACTGAAAGCGGAAGACAATTTTGACGCCGACGTTGACGTTGTCATAGACATCCTTTTCACTGGTGATATAGAGTCGGTCTCCGGGCAGGAGCAGCCCTTCGATCAGGCGGAACTGGGCCTCCACCGTTTCCTGGCCGGTTTTGGAAACCTGCCGGCCGAATTCAAGATCAAACCGCTGCAGCACCGATTCATCATCTTCCGCAGCACTGCCGCCGAACCAGCGGGACAGCAGTCCCTTACCCAGATAGACCGCCATCTTCATATTGGCAATCCCGCTTCCGCCACCATCCTGGGCGGTTTGCGGAAGGCTGCCGGTCAGCACCAGAAGCAGCAGTTCATCCTCGGGCAGCGGCGGGTCGGAGGAAAGGGTGATAACCGGCTCGTCCGACGTTCCCTGCAGGTGCAGGGTGATATCATAGCCTGCCAGACGGGAAACGGCTCTGATATCAAAGGTGGGACGATCAGGGTCATTTTCCGGAAAGGTGATGATCCCCGATTCAACGACAATTTTTCCGGCCGGCACACTGATGTTTGTCGGCTCCACATAAATACGGCCGACAAGCACCGGTATTTCCCCGGTTCCGATCAATCGCAGGGCAGGACGGGCCGCTCCGCGGGCCATGTTATTGGCAATGAGAAACGGCTTTTCGCCCGTGGCCGCTTCAATATCAAAAACCATATCACGCAAGGGCGGCTCGCTGAAGGAAAAAAACTGCATGCCGGTGTCCGCCTTTACCTTGGCTGAGCTCCTGAACATGGAAAGAAAATCAACATTTTTCCCATAACGGCAGTCGGTCAGCAGGATCTTCCCCCCCAGGCGGAGGCGCGCCTGTGGTCCCTGCAGTCGCAGGTCGGCATCCCCACGAATCTTCATCGTTTCATCGCGATAAAAAAGCAGATTGCTGCCCGTCAGCCGCAAGTCAAACAGCGGGGCCCCGTCGCCGGTTAGGGCGATGTCGCCGGCCAATGCCACCGGCGCACCGCCGAAACGGCCGCTCATCTTGTCCAGGTGAACCACTCCGCCGTCAAGGGAGGCGACCATGGTCAAACGGTCAAGGGCCGGCCAGGCAGCGCTTTGCAGGCGGACGCCGCCCTGTTCGAGCGTCATGGTGCCGGTAAATTTCGGTTGCTCCGCGGGTCCATCAGCCCGCAAGATGGTTTCCAGGCGACCGGAGAGACGACGAAGCCCGCCGATATGAGGTGAAAGCCAACCCACATCAGGCATGTCGAGCCGGGCGAGGAAGGCCAGCCTGCCGGGAAGGCCGGCCGGAGGCCGGCGGATAAGGGCGGCCAGGGTGGGAATGTCCGTCCACTTCCCCTGTGCCTTGACGAAAAAAGGTTTGGCCTGCACCGTGAGGTGGTCCAGAAGAATTTCCCGGGCATGGTAGCGAAGCAGGCAGTCAACCGTGAACGGCTCTTGCGGCGCATCCTTGAAAAAATGGTGCAAAAAGAGATTGCTCCCCGTGAAACTCATTTCTCCCGCCGGATTTTCCCAGGAACCGGAGAGATGAAATGCGCCGGAAAGCTCCCCCTCCATCATGCCGTTAACCGGGTTAGCCGCGGCCGGCCCCTGCAAACCGGGCAGCGTGACACTGCCCGTCAAGGAGATCGGGGGCGGGAGAAACTGATTTTCCGCCAGCGGATCAAAGGGAATGAAACCTGACAGGGAGACATACCGGCCTTGGGCGGTTGCCAGCTCAAATTTACGAAGGGAAAATCCCGCCCCGGCAGCATATGCAAAATTTATCTCGCCCCATAACGGCTCCAACAGCTGCGGACAGGTGATGGTTGCGATATGCGAGACCAGCGACGCCTTTGGTGCAACAAGCGGACCGTGCAGCGTGAACAGGATGTCCGCGCCGCCGACCCGGTACTCGGTGCCGGTAAATTCATCCAGCCAGCCGCTGCTTGTCAGGTCTTTCGCTTCAATCCGCAGGGCACTCTCCCCTTCCAGGGAAAGCGTGCCCTGCATGACGATATGCCCCACCGCACTGGAAAGAATTGTTTCGCCGACCTCAAGGTCCATCCCCGCGCCATACGAAAGAATGAATGCAGCCGGTTTCTCCAGGGAAAAATCCGCGCCGTTAAAGGAAAAAGTCAGACCGTCAAGTTCGGCCCGCACCTTTCGCTGCCCCGGCTCCGGCACAACCAGGGAGGAGAAACGAAGCGTTCCGAACTCCGCGGCAATTTCGCCATCCTCGATGCGGTACCGCTGCCGGTCGGTTGTCATCACGCCCTCGGCCGAAAATAAGCCGATACCGGGAAAAACCGCATCATTCAGGGCCAGATCCACCTGCAGCTCTCCGGCGCCGGTGGTTGAAAAGACGGCCTGGAGATCTCCGGCAACCGCCTCCTCCATTGCCAGACAGGACCCGGTGTAACGACCAACATCCTTGACCGCAATCGCGCCCTTGACATCGGTAAATGTGCCGGAATCAAACAGATAATTCCCTGCCGCCTCCAGGATGTCATCACCGTTACGCAGCACCAGGGAAAGAATTTGCACGGTGGTGCTGTCTGCCCGGGCACGAAGAACGGCATCCCCCAGTCGGCAGGCGCCATAGGACAAGTTTGCCCCTTCCAGGGTAACGGTGCCGAGCGGTTTCGCCAAGGTACCGCCGACAACCGCATCTCCCCGTCCGCTGCCGGCAATTTGCGGCAGGCCGGCAAGTGCCGACAATTCGCTCATGTCCGTAAGATGGAACCGCAGGACTCCGGCAAAAGGTGAATCGAGAAATGACCGGCCGGCGGCAGGCATCCGCAGCTCCGCCTCGGTGAGCAGCAGGGAATTTTTCGCGGTTGTGAAGTTCGCCGCGGCAATGTGCACCGTCCCCGCGCCCAGGCTGCCCTGCAGCTCCAGGGTATGCTCCGGCACAGCCTCCAGAGGAACATCCTGGCCGATTGCCCCGAGGAGGGCGGGAATATCCCGCAGCTGAAGCCGGACGGATTGCATATCACCACTGCCGAGAAGGCCGATGTCCCATGCGCTGAACAAAGACAGAGGCACTCTCCCCGCCTCCATTGTCACCTCATTTGCGCCAAAATTTCCGGCAACCTTTCGCACGGAAACGATGTTGTCCCGAATGCCGCCCTGCAGGAGAAAAGATATTTTCTCGCCGAGAAGTTCCCCTTCCGTCAGGGCAAGATCCACATCAGCGGCAAGAGAATCAGCAGACCCGGCATCAATCCCCAGGGAAGCGCTGCCGGATACCTTGCCGCTCAGGGGAAAATCAGCAGGAGAAAGCAGGCCGGAGAGGGCTGCCACATCAAGGTTCTCCAGCAGCAGCCGCAGGTCAGTCCGATTGCCGGTAACAGAGCCGGAGCTTTGCAGATTGCCGCCGCCGAGTTCAGCCCGCAGATCCCACACCACGGTCTGATCGCCATTTTCCCAGTGCAGCTCCCCCTGCAGGGAGGCAATCGTGCCCGGCATGGTTACATTTTCAATGCGGAGACCATCCTCGCGGTAATGCAGCCTGAAGGTCGAATCGGTTGTCACATGTTCCCGTCCTCCCCTGTCAAGCCGCAGAAGCGGAATATCGAGACGCACAGCCTGACCGGAGGATCCGGCGGGCGCGGCGACAGCGAGAAACGCATTCGCAAGGGTCAGGGTATAATCAGGGGCAAGAATCTCCAAGGTAACATCATTCACCCTGAGACCAGGCAACACCCGCGGCAAGACGATGGCGCCGCTGCCCGCCGCTTTCGGCGCGGATATTTCCCCTGCCGATGCCGAATCGACAACGACCTGAACCCGCTCGGCCTCAATCCGCATGGTGGAAAGAAAGGAATCAATGCCATATACGAGATGCGGCAGGGAATAGGCTATGCGCAGGTTCCGCACAGCAAAGCCGGACAAGGGATGTGAGGTGTGCCGTCGGGTGCCGTTTATCCCGGCGCAGGTGAGATGGGTAAAAATATTGCCGTCCATATCTTCAACCAGCAGATCAAAACCGGCCTGGCTGCCGATCTGTTCGACAACATGCTTCTGCACGGAGGGCACCGAAAGCAGCAGTACAAAAAAAACCGCAAGGGCGGATGAAAGCAGAAGAATACTTTTTTTCAAAGAAAACAGCTTCATAGGCGGGCAAAACCAAAGTTTACAGTGAGAGATCAGCGGATTTCAGAACCCTGCCCCAAAAGGCATTCTTAAACCGGAAACCGCCAACTGGAAACTGGAAACGTGAAGCCCTCCCTTGTGCCGGGTTTTCTCCGGCACCGGCGCCGTACTAGCGCTTCAGTGCCTGATACGTCAGCATTTCAACCGGGGCCAGGTCGTCGGAGAAAGAGAGCGGAATCGGTTCAACGTCACGAAATTTTCTCAGGGCATCGCGGGCCACGATAAACATGGTGCCGATCGGTTTTTCGGCACCTATCACCTTCCTTAATTCGGCAGCGGAAATTTCTTTCTTAAAGACATACAATGCCTCATCCGAGGCAATAACCGACGGAAAAACTTTTTTGACGGTTCCCAGATAGTACCCTGAAAGCTGTTCGTCATTTTCAATAAAGCGGGGGTAATTGACCACCAGGGCGCCATCATCCGCCAGACGATCATACATCAGTTGGAAAAACTCGATGGTGGCAAGGTGGAAAGGAATGTAGGGATTGCCGGCAAAGAGATCAACGTGGATCACGTCATACTTTTCTTTGCTTTTTTGCAGGAATACCCTGGCATCTTCATGATGAACCCTGTGTGTCTCATCCAATGCAAGACCGAAATACGCCTCCCCAACCCTGGTTATTTCACTGTCGATTTCCACCCCGTCAATTGCAGCCTGGGAAAAAGCGGCGACCTGCATCATGATATTACCGGCGCCGTTCCCCAGCACCAGTACTTTTTTTGCGTCAACAAAGAGATACGGCAACAGATGCATGTCGGTGTACGTGCCGGTCAGCAGGGTCTTGTCATTAATGGTGACGGAATGATGGCCGATGTTGTCGTTTAATTTGAGGTAAAAAATATCCTCATCCTGCTCCACGGCTATAATATTGTAAACGGATTCATCCTGATAAATGATTTTCGATTCGCTGCGCGCCGAGAAGGCAAAGGGCGAGAGCAAGGCAAACGCCACGGCCAATGAAAGAAGCCGCCCGCTGTGCAACCCCGCAACCCCGAGGAGCAAAAGAATGATGGCGCTGACCAGCACGCTGATCTTGGTGCCGATAAAAGGAATGAGGAAAAAGGTGGTAAAGACACCACCCATGATCGACCCCAACGTGGACAGGGAAAAGATCTTGCCGGAGCTGATGCCGATGTCGTCTTTCGATGAAATCAGCTTGATCAGATAGGGCGGAACAAAGGAAAGAAGAATCATGGGCGGGAAAAAGAGGACAACAATGGCCAGCAGGGAGCCGGCAATCACCGGCATGCCGGCAATACTTTTCAAAAACAGGGGATAGGTCAGGTACACCAGAAAAATGTAAACGGCGGAAACAAGAATCACCTGATAAATCAGGTCGTGCGACTTCTTCCGATCGGCGATCGAGCCCCCCAGATAGTAACCGATGGCAAGAGCCAGCAGGATACTGTTGATGATGGTGCCGATAACGATGCTTGAATTGCCGAAATAGGGCGCCAGCATCCGGAAGGAAAGAAGCTCGAAAACAAGGATGGCAAACCCGGTGATAAAGCAGGTTGTGTAATAAAGAAATCCTTTTTTCGCCTTCATATGGCGGCCAAACCGTTCAAAGGGCATGAGGCGATTTCCAGGGGAATGACAATCTCGATCATTGTTCCTTTGCCGGGAGCGGACACGATGCGGAAGGTTCCTTTCAGGGACTGGGCCCGCTCGGAAATGCCGACCAGTCCCCAGCCGCCGCCGCTTTGCTGCTGTTCGGGGTCAAAGCCCTTGCCGTGGTCTTCCACCCTGGCGACGACCTGATTCTCGTCATACATGAGGGAAACATAGGCCTGATCGGTTCCGGCGTAGCGAGTCACATTCGTCAAGCCTTCCTGGACAAACCGATAGATGATGGTCTCGATAAAGGGTTCGATTTTTTTCTGGCTGCCGCTGATCGTCAGCCTTACCTTCAGCCCGGTGGCCTTCTGCCCCTCATCGGCGAGATAGCGCAGGGCCGGCACCAGTCCCAGGTCATCCAGCTGGGCCGGACGCAGATCATGCACCATCCGGTAGAGATCATTATGCATCTGTTTGCAAAGAAACTGGAGGTTGCCGACCAGTTCAGCCATCTCGGGGCTGGCCGCAAGCAGGTTTTTCAAGGTGGCGAAATTAAGCGAGGCCGCGGTCAGGGTCTGGGCTGTTTCATCATGCAGTTCCCGGGCAATACGCGCCCTTTCTTCTTCCTGCGCCCGCACCATGTGCCGCAACAGGTCGATGCGCATCTTTTCCCTCTTGTGCATTTCCCGCTTTATCTGGTCCTGGGCTTCCTGATGGGCCTGTTGCGCCTCCTCCAGCCGTTTTTGCCTCTCCCGGCAGACGGCAACCACCTCGATCAGCTCATCGTTTTTCTCTTTCAATTCCTCACGTTGCTGCATCAACTCTTTTTCCGCTGCAACTCGGCCGGCAATATTTTTATTGGCCCGCCGGCAACTGAGAATAACCGCGCAAAACAGGACAACGGCAATGGGAAACAACGTCAAGTACAGATTGCGGAGCAAACTGTTGAGCTCTTCTTTTTTTCGGGTGACATCATAATAAATTTCAAAAACACCGATGGTTTTCCCCTCCCGCAGAATCGGCACATACGTCTCAACAACATCGCCGGGCATCTTCCGGCCTTCCGATGACTTTTCGCCTTTTTTTATCATCTGCACCATTGGTTTCCCTGAAGAAACCGTCTGTTTGAATTCGCCGAATTCGACAAAGTCCCCGACTTCATCGGGCAGACTTGAAAAAAATATCTCTCCGTCAGGAAACATGATGCGCACTTTCAACAGATTGAAATCATCCGCGGTAGTGGAAATTCGCCGCAGGACAATGGGGGTGAGAATATCGTGAGTCAAATTCTTGGTTTCGTCGGGAATCAGATGGGACTCCATGTGAACAGCCACATCAACCGCCAGTTCCTTGTGGGATTTGATGATGAAATCAACAAAAGAGGGCGACAGATAAAAGATAGTGTACAGAGGCAGCAACAAAACGGCGATAAGCGAAAAAAAAACCAGGCTGCGAAAAAAAGTGGAAGGAAAGACGCCACAACGGTTTATTTTCTCATCCTGCATCACGAAACTCCAGGGGAATAAAATATTGACGGTTGGCAACTGACGGTTTCACCCTCTTTCCCCTGTCCCAATGCGGCAATGCACTGACGGAAAACCGGCAACCGCCAACTCCATCAATCCACCCCGATCAGGCCGGTGCGAATGGCGAATTTAACCAGCTCCGTGGTGGAATGAAGATTAAGTTTATTCATGATGCGTTCCCGGTGACGGGAAACGGTCTTCGGACTGAGATCAAGCTTCTGGGCTATTTCCGGGGAGGTTAATCCCTCCGCCACCAATTCAAGAATCTGCAGTTCACGCTTGCTGAGAGAATCAAGATCAGCGGACTGCATATCCTGCTCGCCAGGTCCGACACCGTTTTTATTGATCCGCTGATAATCCTCCAGCAGCCATCGGGCCAGAGCCGGCTGCAGATAGACATTGCCGGTGGCCACCGCCTTGATGGCCGCAACCAGATCCTCGGCCGCAGCCTGCTTGGTAATATACCCTTTGGCGCCGGCGGCCAGCATTTCAAAAAAATACTGCTTGTCTTCATGAACGGTCAAGGTGAGGATTTTGCAATCCGGGTACAGACCGCGAATACGCCGAGTCGCTTCCATCCCGTCCATCACCGGCATGGAGATATCCATGACCACGACATCGGGGTTGAGTTCCGGCACCCTTTGAATTGCCTCGGCACCGTTGGCCGCCTCGCCGATTATTTCCAGTTCCTCATCCATCCCCAGAAGAGATTTCAAACCGGATCTGACCACATCATGGTCATCAACCAGCATCACTCTGATTTTATCCATCGGAAAATTCCCTTTGTTTTTCCATATTCAGATCTCGGACATCAACAGGATCCGCCGCTGAGGGATCGAAATTACCCTGCCAATTACCCGGATTGACATTCCCATTCCCGCAGGCTGAATGCCAATCCGGCACTACAAACCTATTTCTTTTCCGCCGGCATCCTGACAATTTCCGCCTTATCGCGTAAATTCTTTATATACGTTTCAAACATGCCGTCAAGTTCCTGCTGGGCAAGGAAAGTTTTAATCTTCTCCTTGACATCGTCGAACGCCAATGTGCTTTCCGGCTTCTTGTCGGTCACTTTTATGAGATGATAGCCGAAATTGGTGGTGACGATATCGCTCGTTTGTCCCACCGGGGTTGCAAACGCGACATCGGAGAAAGGCTGCACCATCTGTTCGCGGACAAAAAAGTCCAGATCTCCGCCCTGGGCCTTGCTTGGACAGTCGGAATTTTCCTTGGCCAGCGCGGCAAAGTCACCACCTTCCTTCAATTTCTTCTGAATATCCTTGATCTTGGTCATGGCGGCTGCCTTGGCGGCATCATCCGCTGTTTCCGCAACCGTAACGAGAATATGGCTTGCCCGGACCTTTTCCGGTTCCTTCATTTTATCCATGTTGCCGTCATAAAACTTACGAACCTCCTCATCGCTCACCGTGGCTTTCCCGGTAAAATCCTCCTGCAGTTTTTTCTGCAGTCCCTCCAGCGCCATTCGGCGGGAAAGCTGTTCCTTCATGATTGTTTCGGTCAGCTCATTGGCCTGCATGAACTTGGTGAATTCCTCGTCGGAGGGGAACTGTTTTTTGAAGTCGGCCAGTTTTTCATCCACTGCGGCCGAGTCAACTTTTATTCCCTCTTTCTTGCTTGCCTGAAACAGCAGCTCAAAATCTATCAGACGGTCCAGAGCCATGTTCTGCAGTTTCTCCAATTGAGCGGCATCCCCCTCCTGCCAGCCGATACCGCCGAACTGCTGCTTTGCCGATTCCACCGCCGCATCAAAATCCTTGCGCAAAACATTCTGCCCATTGACTTTGGCGACAACATCCTCTTTCTTGGGCGCTTCAGCGGCCCAGGAAAAGGAGGTAAAGATAAAAAAGAAAAGAACCAATGCGATTTGTGCCAGATGACTGCGACTGCGAAAAATTTCCATGAATTGTCCCCTTGTTTCGTAATGAATGAGATCCGGCCCGTCAGACAACCGTCAGCCCGGCATCCCGTTTCTTCTGCCTTGCGGATAACCTATCCTCTGTTTTCTTTATTTGCACTCTGTTTTTTTCCCGGCTCGCAAAATCACCGCCCAAAGATGGGCATTGCGACTTCTTGCATTTCCAGTGTTGCAGCATGATGCAAAGACAACTCATTTTTGCGGGAGTTCCCGCGAAAACCGGAACGTTATTGTCCCCGTGTTCACAACACGAAAAACACCCGGCTCCAACCGAAGAATCTCGGCTTGCAAATGACGAGCCATTTTATCAAAATTTTAGATTCCGGCTGACCGGTCATATCGCTTGCAGGCAGGCCTTTGGTTCGCGTGGGCAAAATCACCCAATAAATACAGTCGCCGCAAAATCCATCCGGGTCAAATAACCCAATTGGGCCATTTGACCTATTGAAAAAGCAGCAAATGAGTTATGATCATAATCACATCAGAGACCCCCTGCCGCTCGCATGTCCTGTTTCTCGATATCCCATGGCATTCATAAAAAAAAGGGGCAAACAGGTGGTTGCGGGTCCACTTGTTGCAAACACCGAACTTCTGACTGTTATTGTTTTTTTCATACCTTACATATTCTTACACATGATTACTTCCAATCAACCAATGGACAACTTCAGGAGAAACAGGAGAGAACACCCATGAAGCATTTTGCCCGAACCGTCTCTATCGCCGCAGCTTTTTTCGGCGCAGCGGGACTCCTCTCAAATGCGCAGGCAGCCATCAAACACAAGGATCCGGCCAAACTCATCAATAACAGTGCCCATTGCATTGAATGCCATCGGGATGACACCCCGGCTATTTTCGAAGAATGGCTGAAGAGCACCCACGCCAGGGTCGGGGTGGGCTGCAATGAATGCCACAAAGCGAACAAGGGCGAAAAAGGCGCTTTTCTCCACGCCGAAAAGTTCTACATCAGCACCGTTGTCACCCCGGTTGACTGCGCCAACTGCCACAAAGGCCAGTATCTGGATTACATATCCAGCGGCCATGCCCTTTCCCTTGAACTGCTGCAAAAAATGACAGAGGACAACCCGCGTTACCCGGTTGTATCATTATATAAAGACGACAATTTTCAGCAGTGCGGCGGCTGCCATGGGGTCACGGTCACCCTTGACGACATGAATATCCCTGATCCGGCCACCTGGCCTAACAGCGGAGCAGGGCGACGCAACCCTGACAACGGCAACGGAAACTGTCGGACATGCCATCTGGGACACGGTTTTTCCGCCGCCGCCGCCCGCCGGCCCGAAACCTGCCTGCGTTGCCACGACGGCGCCAACTATCCGGAAGGGGAAATTTACCGCTCCTCGGTGCATGGGGTCGCCTATGAAACCACGGTGGACAAGAAAAACCTTGACCGGACCGGTGTTTACTTTGAAGGGAAACACATGGGCGCCCCCACTTGCGCCTTCTGCCACCTGAGCGGCTCAGGTCAGGGCCAGACCACCCGCCACAACCCGGCCTGGAATCTTCCCAGGAACCTCACTTCGCCCGGTGTCCCCCTGGCCAACCGCTCCGAAAACTTGCGAAACAATATGAAGGCCGCCTGCAACCAGTGCCATGCCCCGGCAATGATCGACCGTTTTTTCCTCAACGCCGACAAGGAACTGGCGCGATACCAGAAAGAAATTGTCGAGCCACAACTTGCTGATTTTAAAGAGAAAATAGACAGCACCACAAAAAAAGAAAAACGACGACACCTCCTCCAGGACTACTCACGTTTTCTTGCCGAAGGCAAACGGTACCGGATGAACCTTTACATGGGCCGCCACGGCCGCACCCAGCGATAAGCCGTTGCCGATAAACACCATGACCACCTGAATGACCGGGACGACCGAAAAATGGTGAAGGAGTTCATTCCTTCTTCACCATTTTTCTTTCCCATCAGCGCCTGCCGCCGGAACATCATTCCCCCTCCCCGCACACAAATTACGGCAAATAACCCAATTAGGCAATTCACCCTATCCCGCTGAGAAATTTCACCCTTTCTCCCTTTGGCACTGTTACCACCCTGTGGCCATAGCTTTTCCCAAGCAAAAACACCTGAAAAAAACAACTTATCCAACAGGTTGAATTTTAAACCAAAACCACCACCCCTTGCATTTTTTTTGGGGTAATGAACCCAATTGCCATTTCATGGAACGACGCTTGCAAAACGTAACAAATCAAAATATCCCCAATATTTTTGACGCGTGTTGCAGGTAGTGAATTTTGCCGGATGGTCCAGGTTGAGATTGACGGCTCCCCCAAGTCGTTCGGGCTTCCCGCAAAAAAAAGAAACAATGAAGAAGTTAACCAAACGTTAACGAAAGGAGTGAAAAATGAAAAAAAGGTATCAAAGTGGATTGCTGGTCACATCACTGACCGCGGCAGCCCTGCTGGTTGCCAGCTCCCAGGCCCTGTCCTTTACCCATGACGGCGTCGCCCTGCGCGACGCCGACGGCGACCTCATCATGTCGGTTGACAACGGCGACGGCACCCGAGGCATCCCCGCATCAGCGCCGGCATACAGCGCCCAGAAAACCTGCGGCGCCGCCGGCTGCCATGACTACAAAGCCATCGAACGTCATTCCTATCATGCCCAGCTCGGCGCCAACCAGCACATGGGCTGGAACCCCTACAAAAACGGCACATGGAATTCCGAGGCAGCCAACGGCAAACCCTGGGTGCAGTCCCCGGGCCATACGGGCAAGTGGTGACCCCCTTCCTCTCGTCAGTTGGCGAGACTTTTCCCGAACACCGGAACCACCCCTGCCACCCCCGGCTATTATGAAGACACCAACAGCAACAGCGTTTATGACGCCGGCGTCGACTATCTGGTCAATGATGCCGGCAACCGCCTGAGCCTGACCGACGGCACCACCAACCTCTACATCAAGGCCACCGGCACCGTCAGGGCCCAGGCCACCAACCCGGTTAATTTCGCCGCGCCTTTTGATTACGGCACTGAAGCAGCCTTCCAAACCTCGGTCGACCTCTCCGTGGCCGGCATGATGCGCGACTGCGCCGAGTGCCATGTGGGCGGCGGCGCCCTGGAGTATCTGCCCAAACCGGGCTCCACCGATCTGTCCGCCGGTACCTGCGAGACCGCGGAGGTTATTTACGGCGGTGTGACCTATACATCAAACGGCGGAGACCCCTGCAGCACCACTACCGGCGCCTTCACCGAGGCCGAGCAGTATGATCCCGCTTTTTCCCAGTGCGGTATGTACAACAGCAGCCGCGGCATGAGAAACTTCATCTGCGTTCCCAATCCGGCCAACCAGAGAACCGAACTACGCAGCGCAGCCCTTTCCGGCTACAACGCATGGAACGCCTTTATCGATCAGTATGACGAGGACAATGACGGCGAAACCGGCGAGGTCCTGATGCAGGACTACAGCCAGACCGGCGTTCTGGAGATGGACTGCCTCATGTGCCACATGGAAGGCTTTTCCTGGGAAGCGAGAACGGAATCCCTGCGCAAGGGTGAATTCGACGCCTCCCGCGTCACCGGCGCGAGCCTCGGCACCGCCATCAACGGCACCAACGTGGCCTATGACCCGACCGTGGTCGGCATCAGCACATCGAGCACGTCGATGAACGCATTGAAGCTCGGCGCGGCCGGTTTCAATGTCCATCCCACCGTATCGGAAAACTGCGCAACCTGCCATGCGGATATGCACCAGGTTGACTGGAAGAAACGCGGCGACTTCTGGGGCGTGCCCTATGAGGCCGACGTCCACGGTTCCTTGGGCTGCATGGGCTGCCATGATCGCAAGGACGAAACATATTATACCGGTGCATGGCGCACCTATAACGACCTCACCAAAATGACCGGCATCGGCTCAAGCAACCTGCTCGGCCACGATCCGGCCAAGGGACTTGCTCCGTACAGCTCGCTGTGGAACAACACCGACAACACCATGAAAAACTGCGGTGATTGCCATAAGGCCAACGCCACCGTGGAGAATTACGGCGCGGTTGACCCGACGGCAAAGCACGAGGCCCTGGGCTTAACCTCCCTGATCCTGCAGGATGGCGTTGACGGCGTGAAAGACAAGAGCCATCTCGACATCCTGGAGTGCTCAACCTGCCACGTGCGCAAACTGGGCCATGGTCCGACCGCGGCTGAAGGCGGCGAAACCCACGGTTCCCTCTACGAGTGGGGCACCGGCGGCGCCATGGTTGACGCCACCGGCGCCGACGAGGCAGGACGCTTGACTGATCACGAGAACCTCTATGTCGAACGCACCATGGAAAACAACATGGCCTTGGCCTGGCAGGGCGGCAAATTGATCCGTACCAACGCCCTGAACACCATGTTCTGGCGTGACAAGAACGACACCACCCTGGACATCAACGCCGACGGGCAAACCGGCGGCATGGACGCAGTCAACCCGTCCCATCTCCGTGACGCCAACAAGGCGGCCGGACTGCACGCCCTGACCGCGGACGGCGTGGTCGACACAACCGAGATCGCCGCCCAGCGCGCCGCGATCATGGCGTATCTGCCGAACGTCGGTATCGACCCCACCGGCGCGGCCCTGAAGCTCAATTTCATGGGCGTTATGTTCAAGGTCAACCACAACGTCAACCCGGCCTCCGTGGCCTGGGGCAAGGGCGGATGTACAGACTGCCACGGCGCGGACAAGGGCTTCTACAACGGCACCTACGCGATCAACCCGCGCGATCTGAACTTCACTTACGCGGCCACTGATGTTGTACCGCTGACCATGGTCAACGGCAACCAGCCGAGTGACTTCCACCCAACCCTGTACGCCAAGGCTTCCCAGGGCGACAATCGTTCCATCCCCCTTGTCATCAGGGGTGCGGACCGCCTGCGTGACATCGACCTCTCCGAAGCCCTGTGGGAAAGCACTCTGCGAGTGCCGATCCAGACCACCCAGGCCGGCGTTGTCGCAACCCGCGCGGACTACGTTGACTACCTCAACACCCGCGTCGACTCGGTCCACAACCGCCACGTGGCGGCCGGACACGGCAAGTGCACCAACTGCCACGACAACGGCTCGGGCGTCATCGATTTCAATTCTGTTTCCGATGTCGGTCAACCGCTTGACAAAAACGGCGTTGTCGCAACCTTCACCTATACCCCGGATCCGCTCGGCAACCCGGGCAGCTGTTCAGCCAACTCCTGTCATGCCAGCTGGGGCTTCTCCGAGGAAAACCCGTGGGTAAGACCTTCGTTTACCCCGTACCTGAGCGCCCTGTCCAGCATGGACACCAACCTGGAAGTTGAACTGAACGCCGGCAACACCAACTGCCCGAACGGCTGCGACTTCACCTTTGATTCCGGTGATGCGGGAGCAGCGATGTCGGTCAACGGCGCTGTCGCCACTGTTACCTACTCGGCGGCAGGCACCTACAACGCAAGCGTCATCGCCTGCGATCAGGTGACGGATGAATGCCGCCAGGCAGAGGCCACTGCAACGGCTCAGATCGTTGAGCCCGAAGTGCTCGCAGTTAACTTCACCACCGCAATTGAAGGCAAGACGGCAACTTTGAATGGTCTGAATTTCGATCCTTCCATCGTCCGCGCCTACATCTACTGGGGTGACAGAAAGACAACCACGGTTTCCGACATGGCTTCTCTGGCAACCGGCATTGCGCACACCTACCTGTATGGCGGACGCACGTACGACATCATTGTCAAGGTTTATGACGCTTCTTACAATCAGACCGTCTACACCCAAGCAGAAGATGGCGACCTGCGCGTAGTCCTTCCGTAAAAACATCCCGAGTTCAATTCCTCGGAAACAACCAGGAGCAGGCGGGGCAACCCGCCTGCTCCTTTTTTTATACCAAGTCGCAACCATAACAAATCAGCGTCCTTGCTTTTCCCTCTGCAATCAGCTGCACCGACCCTTCTTCTTGTTTGACTTTATCCCGGGCATCGGGTAGTTCTTACCTTGGAAATCATTTGTACCGATGATTTCAGCATGACCATTATTTCACGCTTTCAACAAAGGAATTCCCATGAAAAAACTCTCGCGTTCCCTGGCCTGCGGCCTGCTTTTTCACCTCTGCGCCACCGCTTCCGTTTCCGCCTTTCCCAGCGGATCATCCATTCCCAGTTGCCATGACGATATTGCCGCCAACATGACCGCGCCGGGCACCGGTTCCGAATGTACACCAACCATCATGAGCCAGGAAAAGGCTCTTGAAATTTTGAAAAACTTCACGGCACGCAAGGTCAACAAGAAATGGTATATATTTATCAGCGAGGAAGAAAAAGCCGGAAAGCTTGACGCGGCTTCCCGGTGGCAGACCATCAGCCTGATGGCCTCCGCGGTACAAAGCATGTTCAACGAAAATGCCGACTGCCTTCTTGTCCGGGCGCCGGCCACTGAAGATGAAAAGAAGGCCTTGCTGCAGGGAAACTATCCCCAGGCGCTGATTGCCGCCGAGGCCCGTTATGTGGAAGGATCCAAAGATAAAAACGAGGGAGAATGGCCGGAGTATCACCACCATCTTCTGTATAAAATCACCGTGTATTAATTTTCGTGATTTCCACTGATTTTCAACCAATTGCCCGGTCGTGTTTTTTGGGCGGATCGCGGCCTCTGCCGACGGTCACCAGTTGACGGTGAGCCCATATTCTCTTTCGCAAGAAAGCCCGGCAACTGTCAACTCCGCTGAAAAAAGTACAAAAAAAAAGGATTGATCCCTATCGGGTTCAATCCTTTTTTTGATATATGGTGCCGAAGGCGAGACTCGAACTCGCACGACCGTTGGCCGCTACCCCCTCAAGATAGTGTGTCTACCAATTCCACCACTTCGGCAAAAACTTAATCTTTCTTTTTTTCCGCTTTCTCGCTCGCGCTGCCGGGTGCAGTCTCGGCAGCAGGTGCTTCAACAGCCGGCGGAACACCTTGAGGCTGTCCGGAATCAGTCACCGGCGCCGGGGTTTCAGCCTGAACCGGCTCGGCGGGAGCCAACGGCATATCAGGCGCCGGTTGCGGAAGCGTTTCCGGGGCTCTTTCTATAGCATTTTCCTGCGGTTTTTGCACACTAAAATCTTGCATTACCGAACTTGTGCTTTTATGCGCGGAAAAATAAGCCAAACCGATGGAGGTTACCATAAAGGTAACAGCGGCAAATGTCGTTACTTTATTGAGTAAAGGCAGCGGCCCTTCCGTTCCGAAAACGGTCTGACTCGAGCCACCGAACGTCGCTCCCATGCTGGCGCCTTTGCCCTGCTGAAGCAGGACGATCACGACCAGAAAAAAGCAGACTGCAATATGTATAATCGTCAGAAGAGTTGTCATTATAAGCTATGATTGATCCGCCTTTTCCCCAAGATGCAGACAAAATCTGCGCGGGCGGGGATCAGGCCGATTTCTTAAAATTTATTATCCGAAGAAAGGATTCCACCTTCAGGGCTGCGCCGCCGACCAGAGCCCCATCAACATTGTCCTGGGCCATAAGTGCATCAACATTCTCAGGATTAACCGAGCCACCATACAATATTCTGATTTGCCCGGCAACCTTTTTCTCATAGATTCCGGCGAGAAGATTACGAATAAAAACGTGCGCCTCCCGGGCCTGCTCAACCGAGGCTGTTTTGCCGGTACCGATTGCCCAGACAGGTTCATAGGCAACGACCACCTCCGCTCCGGAAGACAAGGAGACTGCGGCAAGACCTCCCCGCATCTGTCTTTCCAGAACGGTAAATGTCTGTCCCGCCTCCCTTTCCTCCAGGGTCTCGCCCACACAGAGGATGGGGACAAGGCCGTACTTCAGCGCCCCGACCAGGCGTTTATTGATCAGGGCGTCGCTCTCGCCGAAAATGTGACGGCGCTCGGAGTGACCGATTATCACCAGGCTGCAGCCCACATCCCGCAACATGACCGGCGAAATTTCTCCGGTAAAGGCGCCCTTTTCCTCCCAACAGACATTCTGGCCGCCGAGCAGGACGGATGAACCGGCGACAATCTTCCCCACCGCGGCCAGAGCGGTAAAAGGCGGGGCAAGCATGACGTCACGGTCGGGGGCAGCGGGAGTCTGCACAATCGACAGGGCGAGACTTTCCGCCTCCGCCACGGTGGTATGCATCTTCCAGTTTCCAGCAAGCAAGGGCTTCCGTTCCATGGACTCTCCTTTTATTCTTTCGCATCAAGGGCGGCAACACCCGGCAGCACCTTGCCCTCCATCAGCATCAGGAAAGCGCCGCCGCCGGTGGACATGTAGGAGACATCATCCGCCCAGCCGGCCTTATGCACCGCGGCGTTGGTGTCGCCGCCGCCGACGATGCTGAGTGCGTGGGAAGTTGCCACCTTCTGCACCAGAGCCATGGTGCCCCGGCTATAGGCATCCATCTCGAACACCCCCATGGGACCGTTCCACAAGATGGTTTTGGCGTCGGCCAGGGCCTCGCCGAACAGGGTTGTGGTGGCCGGACCGATATCAAGCGCCATCCAGTCCTTCGGCATCTCCTGCAGGGACACCACCTTGGAGACGCTGTTCGGGGTAAATTCCGCCGCCGCAACGCAATCAACCGGCAGGTAAAGTTTCACCCCTTTTTTGGCGGCATCCGCCAGCAGCGTGCGCGCCGTTTCCAGCAGATCATCCTCCACCAGTGACTTGCCCACCTCATGCCCCTGACTTTTCAGGAAGGTATTGGCCATGGCCCCGCCGATGATCATGATATCGACTTTGTCCATCAGGTTGACGAGCGCGGTCAATTTCCCGGAAACCTTGGCCCCGCCGATAATCGCCGCCAGGGGACGAACCGGCTGGCTGACGGAACGGTGAAAGAAATCCATTTCTTTTTGCAGCAGAAAGCCCGCGGCGCACTGGTCGCAATAGTGGGTTACCCCCACCACCGATGCATCGGTCCGGTGGGCAACGGCAAAGGCATCACTGATATAGACCTCGGCCAGGGCGGCGAGTTTTCGAGAAAACTCAGGGTCATTCTTCTGTTCCTCGCCATGAAAACGAAGATTTTCCAGCATCACCACGTCGCCGGGCCGCATTGCCGTGACCATGGATTCAACATCATCCCCCACGCAATCGGGCAGAAGTTTGACCATGCGGCCGGTAAGCTCGGCCAGCCTTGCGGCGGCGGGAGCCAGGGAAAATTCCGGTTTCCGCTGCCCCTTGGGACGGCCCAGATGAGAACAGACAATGACCTTGGCATTTTCCGCCAACGCATGATTTATGGTGGGCAATGCCCCGCGAATACGCGTATCGTCGGTAATGCGACCGGCGTCATCGAGCGGCACATTAAAATCAACCCGAATCAGCACCCTTTTGCCTTTGATATCAATATCTCGAATATTTTTCACAATAAGCTACCTTTAGTTAGGAATTCACCCATGAAGAAAATCAGCCTGTTCTTCACCGTACCGCACCCTATGAAGGAAAGTCAAACGAGATAACAAACTCCGGGCAACAAAGGCTCAACCGGACTTACGCCGGCAGCCGCTGATACAGCAAGGCATCTTCCTCCGGCGAACAGTAGTATTTTCGGCGCACCCCGATACGCTGGAAGCCATATTTTTCATACAGGCGACAGGCACTGTCATTTGATTCCCGCACCTCAAGAAAACAACGACCAACCCCTTCAGCCGCCATGAGCTTCAAGGCGGCAACCAGCAGCGCACCGCCCACTCCCCGCCTCCGCAAGTCACCTGTCACGGCAAACTTGATAATCTCCGCCTCGCCGGCCACGACGCGGCAACAGATATAACCGGCAAAAAGACCGGAGCCGCGCAAACGGGCCACCAGTTGCCGGCCGCAGGGCTGGAGCATCTCTCCGGCGAACTGGGCCGCGGTCCAGGCAGGGCTTTCCTGTTCCGCCCGCACGGCATCAGCCAGGTCGGCCTCCGCCATGGGGGCAATCACAAGTTCGATGGGTCACACCATCTGTTCGGCGATGGAAACCGTGCGGTCGGCCAGCATATTGGTATAGCTGCCCAGTTCATTATCATACCAGCCGTAAATGACGGCCTGGGTAACGGGAACGTTGATCACCGGATCCGAGGCCGCGCATCCCTTGATCTTGTCAAGATTGACCCGGATGGTCGCCGTGCGGGTGTGGGTCTCGGTTCCCTCGATAATGGCGGCGGCAAAAGGAGTGCCGATGATGTCGCTTGAAACGTTCTGCTCTTCCGAATAAACCAGGTAGGGCGACGTTTTGGCGAAATCCCGATAAATGCCGTTGATCCTGTCCCGCTTGATCGGATTTTCCAGATCATCCTGAAGATTCACCACCAGGACAATAAGCGATCCGGTAGAGGTGGGAATACGCACCGACTCGGCGATGAAACCGATATCCTTCATCTCAGGGATAACCAGGGCCAGGGCCTTGGCCGCCCCGGTGGTGGTCAGGATGATATTATTCATGATACTGCGGTTCTTGCGCAGATCCCCGGCCCCTGTTTTCGGCAGACTGTCGAGCACCTTCTGACTGCCGGTGGCGGCATGGACGGTGACCATGGAGGCGCTCAGGAAATTGGCCGCGCCGATCTGATCAATCAGCGGTTTTATCATATAGGACAGGCATGTGGTGGTACAGGAGGCGGCGGATATGAGATTATGCCTGCCGGGAATATAATCGTCATCATTAATGCCCATGACGGTGGTCACCGCATCATCCGGCATATCCAGCCCCTTCTCCTTAATCTTAAACGGAGCGGAAAGAATAACCTTCTCCGCCCCGGCGGCAAGGTGGCCGCGAAACGCGCCTTTCGGGGAATCGGCATCAGCGGTGGGATCGTTAAACACGCCGGTGGTGTCCACCACCAGGCGCACTCCGTTTTCCTTCCACTTGATATCCCTCGGGTTTCTTGATTCCCGCAGAATTCTGACCGGCACCCCGTTAATGGTCATGGTGCCCTCGGCCTCATTCAGATTCTCCACCACGCGCCCGCCTTTATATCCATGCAGATAATTGCCGAGGCGGCCGTATGTGCTGTCCCGCTCAATGGAAGCGGCAAGATCTTCCAGTCCCTGGCCGATTTGACGTCCGGTATTGACCACGATCTCTGAAAAATATTTCCTGCCGACATGGTGCCACAATGTCAGCTTACCGATCCGACCAAGAGCATTAATGCCTAACTTCATCTTCCTTTCTTCTCCTTTATGGATTTTAATACAAACTTCTCAGCGCTTGTCGCGCACACGTCTTCATCCGCACCGTCACCTGCTCCATTTTTTCATGAAGATGCGCCACAAGTAAAACAAAGGGACGCGGCCAACGCAAGTAAAACTATAGGGTGAAAGAATAATTTAATCATTGAAGCACGTAAATATGCCTACAGCATTGACAAATACCGCTCCCCGCTATCAGGCAGAATTACCACGACAAGCTTGCCCGCATTTTCCGGTCGGCTGCCCACGGTGACGGCCGCGGATACTGCGGCACCCGAAGAAATACCGGCGAGTATCCCTTCCTCGCGGGCAAGCCGGCGCGCCATCTCAAGCGCCTTCTCCGATTCCACCGTGATGATTTCATCAAGCAGTTCCCGCTGCAACACCCGTGGGACAAAACCGGCGCCTATGCCCTGAATCCGGTGAGGGCCTGCAGTACCGCCGGACAGCACCGGCGATTCGGCCGGCTCCACCGCGCAAACCCGCAGGCCCGGCTTGCGGGCCCGGATCACCTCGCTGATGCCGGTGATGGTGCCGCCGGTGCCCACCCCGGCCACCAGGATATCAATCCCGCCCGCCGTGTCCCGCCATATCTCCTCCGCCGTGGTCAGGCGATGCGTTTCAGGGTTGGCCGGATTTTCAAACTGCTGCGGCATGAACGCACCCGTGATCTCAGCGGCAAGCGCCGCAGCCCTGGCAATGGCGCCCTTCATTCCCTCGGCCCCCGGCGTCAGCACAATCTCCGCGCCGAGCAAGGCAAGCAGCTTGCGTCGCTCAACGCTCATGGTCTCCGGCATGGTAAGGATAAGACGATACCCCCTGGCCGCCGCCGTCATGGCAAGGCCGATGCCGGTATTGCCGGAAGTCGGCTCGATGATGACGGAAGAAGGCACGAGTTTCCCCTCCTCTTCCGCCCGACGGATCATATTGACGCTTATCCTGTCCTTGACGCTGCCGCAGGGATTGAACGACTCAAGCTTGACCACGACATCGGCCGCACAACCGGCTGTTATCCGTTTCAGGGCAACCAGCGGCGTGGCACCGACGGTTTCGGTTATATCACGATAAATCTTCATGGACGACCTCCCGGGCTGTTCTGTCAATCAATTTTATTTCCGACAGAGAACCTTCCAGGGAATGATCGATCTCGCCAAACCGGCGGGCGGTAACCATGACCCTGCTTTCAAATGACCCTGCCGCTTTATTATACGACTGGACGGTGCGATCAATATTTTTCCGCAACTCCTCAAAATGGCAGGTCATGGTCTGCAGCCGTTGAAAAAGGGTGCGTCCCAGTTCGCCGATTCGTGCCGCATGCTCGGTGATCTGCTCCTGCCGCCAGCCGTAGGCCACAGCCCGCAACAGGGCGATAAGCGTGGTGGGGGTTGCCAGGATCACCCGCTGGGCAACGCCGAATTCAATGAGTTCCGGGTCATGGGACAGGGCCGCGCTGAAAAAATTCTCACCCGGCACAAACATAACGACAAACTCCGGCGAGTCCGGAAACTGACGCCAATATCCCTTACTGCCGAGCTGAACGAGATGGGTGCGGACCTGCCGGGCATGCACCTTCATCTTTTCCATGCGCTCACCTTCATCTTCCAGCTCATGCGCCTCCAGATAGGCCTGCAGCGAGGCCTTGGAGTCCACCACAATTGTTTTGCCGCTGGGTAATTTAATGACCACATCAGGCCGCTGCAGCCCCTCAGCCGTTGCAACGGCAGGCTGCTCGATAAAATCGCAGTACTCGATCATTCCGGCCATTTCCACCACGCGGCGCAACTGCATCTCACCCCAGCGTCCCTTGGCCACGGGGGTGCGCAGGGCACGGACAAGATTGGCGGTCTCGCCCTGCAGGCGAAGCTGTCCGGCCGCCATCTGCTTCACCTGCTCTGCCAGGGTGGCATAAGCCCCGGCCCTTTCCCTTTCCAGGTGGCGGACATGGGAATCAACCTTTTCAAGCGACTCCTGCAGCGGTTTGATCAGTTCATGAATTGCCGTCTTTTTTTCACCCATTTCCTGCCTGGCCTGTTCGTTATAAAAAGAAAGGGTCGAACGGGCCATCTTCAGAAAGGATTCGCTGTTACTTTTGTGAATATCGGACGATACCGCCTTAAACGAATCGGTGAGCTCTTCCCGCGCCTGCCGCAGAAAATCCACCTGGCGCTCGGCATATTTTTTCCCTGCCGCAAGCTCATTGTTCACCGCGGCCAGTCCTTTATTTTCCGCGGAAAGCATGGTAAACTTCTCCTCCAGGTCGGCAATCTGTTCCAGCCGCCCCTGTAATCGTTCCTGAAGAACGGCCTGCTCGGTCACCAGCTCCTGGTTTTCCCGGCGCAGGCGGGAAACGGCATGACGCCGAACCAGGGCCAGCACAAGGCCGCCCAAACCCGCACCCAGCAAAGCCGACACCATACTGGTTATTGCAAATGAAAAAAAACCACCTTGGATCATAAAATTGGACACAATATCGAAGTTTTCTTGACTTTGTGATAATTATTACTAAAATAAACTCATCTGTCAATCTTTGGTGCGACAGCTGACATCTTAATGTATATATGTTTTCATTTCCATCCGATTTCACATTCAACTATTTTATATAATTTCAAAAACAAAGGAGACAACAATGCTGAAAGACGGCGAAAAAGGCGCGGTATTACAAAAAGACAAGGAAAGCTACGCGATCGTTCCCCACTTTCCGTTGGGACTGGTCAATGCCGATGATTTACGCAAGATAGCCGATGTGGCGGACAAATACAAACTGCCGGCCATGAAAATAACCAGTGCGGCGCGCATTGCCATGGTCGGATTCAAGGAAGAGGATATCGATGCGGCCTGGCGGGATCTGGGCATTGATCCCGGTCATGCCATCGGCCTCTGCGTCCGCAGCATCAAAGCCTGCCCCGGCACCACCCTCTGCCGCCTGGGCAAGCAGGACGCCCTGAGCCTCGGCAAGGAACTGGATAAACGCTATCACGGCTACCAGCTGCCCAACAAGTGCAAAATGGGCGTATCGGGCTGTGTCAACAACTGTGCCGAAACCCCGGTGAAGGATATCGGTTTTGTCGGCAAGCCGAAAGGATGGACGGTTATGGTCGGCGGCAACGCTGCATCACGGCCGCAGCTGGCCGTTGAACTGGCGGAGGGATTGACCGACGAACAGGCATTGGCTGTCTGCGACCGAATCATCAAACTTTTTGAAAAAGAGGGAAAAAAAGGGGAACGAGTCGGCAGATTCATCGACCGCATCGGTTTTGATTCTTTCAAGGAAGCTGTTTTATAGTTTTACAACCGGCAAATTGACGTCATGACGGCAAATCGGCCGGGAAAAGAAGAAATGCCCATCAAACAGATATTGACAATATCAAAACAGCTGCTATTATAACGAGATTTATCTGACTAGCTTTCGGGCCTATAGCTCAGTTGGCTAGAGCCACCGGCTCATAACCGGTCGGTCCCTGGTTCGAGTCCAGGTAGGCCCACCAAATAACTCGAGACAAGGAAAAGCGGCGTACTTTGTTTCACCGTCCCTTTCTGACACATTCTCTATTTTGGAAATATTCCGGCAGGATAGCATACCACCGGATACGTCGAAAAGGTGCAGCCTCACCAGGCTGCACCTTTTTTAATGAGGAGCCGGAAACAACCGGCGACAATAATCCCGTAACATGGCATCACCACCAAAACTGAAAGACATTCTCGATTTTTTAGGGCGCTTGGCGCCCTGGGATCTGGCGGAATCATGGGACAATGTGGGACTCATGATCGGCAATCCGGAGCAGGAGGCACGAGGAGTCCTTGTCGCACTTGACCCAACCATGCCGGTCATCGACGAAGCTCTCGAACAGCAAGCCGACATTATCCTCACGCACCACCCCCTCATCTTCCACCCGATCAAATCAATCAACACCGCCACATCGTCCGGCAAACTCCTCAAAAAAGCCCTGAATCACGACATCGCCATCATCAGCTGCCATACCAACCTCGACCTCATTGAAAACGGGGTAAGCGACGGCCTGGCAAAGACCATTGACCTCCGGCAAACTCTGCCCCTCGCTCCCGCCGGTAACAAACCCGGTCAGGGATTCGGCAAGATCGGGGATCTCCCTTCCCCCATGGATCGGGATCATTTCCTGCGCCTTGTCGCCGAGCAGCTCAATCTCCGGTCAATTACCCTGGCAGGCCCTGTGCCGCCGGTCATCGGCAGGGTGGCGGTCTGCGGCGGCAGCGGCGCCGAATTTGCCGAAACGGCCCGCGCAGCCGGCGCGGATATCTATATTACAGCAGAGCTGAAACATTCCGTCGCCCGCTGGGCGGAAGAAAACGCCTTCTGCATCATCGACGGCAGTCACTTTGCCACGGAAAACATCGTCATCCCCATGCTGGTTGCCAAGTTGACAACCTTTTTCCAACAGACCAACAGTGCAGTGCCCGTCATGGCCTCACAGCGCCAAGGCAACCCGCTGCATCATTATTTTTATGAAAATGTAACCCGTTAACATCAACACGCGAGGAGCAGAAATTGAAAGAGGATCTCTCACGACTTATCGCATTACAGGAAATCGATCTCCAGATCAAAAAGCTTGATGACGAAATGGTCGCCAACCAGGCTGACATCGCAAAACGCCAGGCGTCCATTGAAGAAAAAAAGCTCAAGCTTGCCAAGCACAACTCCACCACGGAAAACGCAGCGCAGCGCCGCCGGGAACTCGAAGGGGAAATCGAAGACAGCCTGGCCCACATCAAAGACCGTCAGACCAAATTGATGGGCGTCCAGACCAACCGGGAATACCAGTCCCTGTTGAAGGAAATTGAAGAAAACAAAAAAAACAACAAACGCCGGGAAGATGAAATCGTCCTGCTGATGGAACAGATGGAAACCTTGCAGAAAAAAATCAGCGACCTCGTCAACGTCACCAAAAGTGAAGAGGAACTGCTGGTCGAGGCTGAAGAAAAAGCAGCCAAACTCGCCGACCAAATCCAGACGAAACGGGCAAAATTTGAAAAAGCGCGCGAACAGCAGGCCGTCAAGATCCCCGACAACCTCCGTCGCCGCTATAACCAGCTGCTGGAAAAGAGAAACGGCCTGGCCATAACCGGTGTTACAGCCGGTGTCTGCCAAGGCTGCTTCATGAACATTCCACCCCAGCAGTTCAATGAAGTGCTGAAAGGCGAGCAGCTTCTCTCCTGCCCCACCTGCCAGCGCCTCATGTTTCACCTTCCGGAATCGGAAACCGAAACCGAAACCGAAAAAGCATGATTTTTAAGGAGCGGGCGCATGATCGCGCAGGCAGAAACGGCCTGTGAGGAAAGTCCGGACTCCACAGGGCAGGATGGTTCGTAACACGAACCGGGGGCAACCCCGGGAAAGTGCCACAGAAAACATACCGCCTCGGCTTTCCCGCCGGGGTAAGGGTGAAAAGGCGAGGTAAGAGCTCACCGCCTTCCTGGCGACATGAAGGGCAGGGTAAACCCCATCCGGAGCAAGACCAAATAGGAAAGCATTCGAGGACTGCCCGTCCGACGCTTTCGGGTAGGTTGCAAGAGGTGCCGGGTGATCGGCATCCCAGAGAAATGATCATGGCCTCCTTCAGGGGGTACAGAATCCGGCTTATAGCCCGCTCCTTTTTTTTAACGACGTATCCAGATTCAAAATCTGAAACCGGAAATCGTGTCTTCCCACAAAACAGCTGCCATCATACCGGCCGGCGGCATCGGCAAACGCATGGGTCTTGGCAGACCCAAGCAGTTCCAGGATCTTGCCGGTGTTCCGCTGCTCGTTCACACCCTTCGCGCCTTTGAAGATATTGACGAGATAACGGCGACCATCGTTGCCGCGCCGATTGACGCCGTCAACCAGGTCCGCTTGATGGCGAAAAAGCACCGGCTCACCAAAATCACGGTGGTGGCCGGCGGCAAACTTCGCCAGGATTCCGTCCAGGCCGGGCTTGCCCATGTGCCGGCTGACTGTGATTTTGTCGCGGTTCACGACGGCGCCCGCCCCCTGATCGACGCGGATCTCATCCGTCGTTGCCTGGAAGCCGCGCGTAAAAACGGGGCCGCCATGGCAGCCCTTCCGGTCAAGGACACCATGAAAGAGGTTGACGGAGACGGCACGATCCTCCGCACGGTGGACCGGGAAAACCTCTGGCAGGCGCAGACCCCGCAGGTGGTGGCCACCGACGTTCTCAGGAGGGCCTTTGCCGAAGGACGAAAACAGGGGTTCATCGGCACCGACGAAGCCTCCTTTCTGGAACTGATTCATCAAAAAATGACGGTTGTGCCGGGATCGGAAAAGAATATCAAGATTACCCGACCGGATGACCTGCTGATAGCCGAGGCCCTTCTCATGAAAAAAGAACAAAGCATCCCGGTTTGCCTCCCCGTCATGCGTATCGGCCACGGCTATGACGCCCATTGTCTCGTGAAAGAAAGGCCCCTGATCCTCGGCGGCATCAAAATTGCCCACCCCGTCGGCCTCCTCGGCCATTCCGACGCGGACGTTCTCACCCATGCCCTTTGCGACGCCGTCCTCGGGGCCCTGGGGGCAGGCGACCTGGGCAGACACTTTCCGGACCACGACCCGGCCTATGAAAATATCGAAAGCCTGAAACTTCTGGCAAAGGTCATTGAAACAGCCCGGCAACAGGGATTCACCCTGGCCAACGCCGATGTCACCGTCATTGCCCAGGAACCGAAACTGGCCCCTCATTTCCCCGCCATGCGACAGAAGCTGGCTGCCGTCTGCCGGGTGGAGGAAAACCGGATCAACCTGAAAGGCACGACCACGGAAAAGATGGGATTTACCGGCAGAAAGGAAGGAATCGCGGCACACGCCGTTGTGCTCCTGCAATCCCTGTAAAAAAACTATTTCGCCGAGACCAGGGCGACGAAGTTATCCGGATAGCGGTGGATGACCTTGCGGCTGACGCTGCCCATGAACAGCTCGCCCAGCATATTGCGGCCCCGCCTTCCCATGAAAACCATGCAGGCGGCTCTTTTATCAATCTCCTCGGAGATGACGTCTCCCGGATCACCATAACGAACTACCCGGGAAATTATATCCGCGGCAACTCCTCCTTCCCTGAGTATTCGGCAGGCGTTCTCCACGATTTCCTCCCCGGCGGCGACTCCGACCGCCGCCTGTTCCTCTTGCCCATAGCGGGCAAGATTCAGCACATGGACCAACACGACTTCTTTCACCACTTCCCTGCAGTGACTTGCCAGAATTGCCGCCTCCCGTACCGCCTCATCCGCATGAACCGAGCCGTCGACCGGAATCAGACAGCACGACGCCGGACACGCCTTGCCTTTTTTGGTCTGGCCGACCAGATAAACCGTTGTCCGAATCCCCCGGTACAGCAGTCCCGCAGCCACGCTGCCCACCATGATTCCCTTGATGGGGGAAAGCCCCCGCCGCTCCATGATGATGGTTGAATATCCCTGTCCGGCCACCTCGCTGATGCGTTGCACCGGTTCGCCATCCTCGATGAGGATATCAACCGGCGCCGTGACTCCCGCCTCTCCCAGAAGAGCTCTCACCTCCTCCAGCTTCGGCGCAATATCGTTGCTGATATGCTGTTCTTTCAATTTCCGGAACAGCTCCGAATTGACGACATGGCGGGTGCGCACATCGACATTTGCCATGTGGCTGCTGAGATAACGGCCGGCCAGCACATGCAGAATGGAAATTTTTTCAATTCGCTCCCCCAGGGCGGCGGTCATGGTTCCCATCAGCCAGGACGTGCGTGCAAAGGAAGAAGGGATATCCATGGGCAGCAGGAAACGGGTCAGTGGTTGTGGAAAAGTTGTCATAACTAACTCCTGCTCCAAGAGCGGTAAGGATATCAATAAAACAGCAGCAGCCACACGTTAGCCAGGGCAACGCTGATCAGCATATAAAGAAAGCACACCTTCATGTAGGCGACAAACCTGATGGGATAGCCGGCCGACTCGGCGATACCCAGGGTGACCACGTTGGCGCTGGCGCCGATCATCGTGCCGTTGCCGCCGAAACAGGCGCCAAAGGCCAGGGCCCACCAGAGAACATTGGACTGGGCCCCCGGAATGACCTCGGTCAGATAGGCGACGATGGGCAGCATGGTTGCCGTAAAAGGAATATTATCAACAAAGGCGCTCATGATGGCCGCCACCCAGAGGATGAGACATATCGATTTGGTCAGATCCCCGCCGGACAGGCGGAGAACGGCGTCGGCGATGATATCAAGCAACCCGGTTTCCTCCACCCCGCCGACCAGCATGAAAAGAAACATGAAAAAAAGAAGCGTCGTCCACTCGATGTCCTTTTCAATCAACTCCAGCAGATCGATCTTTTTCGTTACCAGCCCGTAGGTAAAAAGCAGGGACGCGCCGAACAGGGCGGCGATGCTCACCTCCATGTGCCAGTAGCCGTGGGACAGAAAGAGGGCAACGACAATGGCCATAACCAGAAGACCGACCACCAGCAGGGTGGCGTCGGTGATCCTGTACTCTTCCCGCAGCCGGGCGAGAAAACGCGGCACATCATCGATCTTTGCCTTGCCGTACTCCCGGCCGTAGACAAACCGGGTATAGACAAAAAGAAAGACCATGCTCACGACGCAGACCGGCGCGAGATTGACGACAAAATCCATAAAGGTAAGTCCGGCATAGGAGCCGATCATGATATTCGGTGGGTCGCCGATCAAGGTCGCCGTGCCGCCGATGTTGGAAGCCAGAATCTCCGGAATGAGCAAAGCCAGGGGAGAAATCCCCAGGGACAGGGCAATTTCAATGGAAACCGGCGTCAACAAAAGCATGGTGGTGACATTGTCGAGAAAGGCGGAGGTCACGGCGGTGAAAAGCATGAGCACCATGGCCAGGACAATGACATTGCCGCGGGCCAGCTGATAACTTTTATAGGCACACCATTGAAAGATCCCGGTATGTTTGAGAATGCCGATGATGATCATCATCCCCATGAGGAGAAAAATGACATTCATGTCAATGGCGTCAATGGCGCTTTCATAGGAAAGGATATGATAGTCCGGATTGATGGTGCCCAGGGTATAACTCACCACCAGCATGATCGACGCGCCCAGCATGGCCGCCAGGGTCCGATGCAGCAGCTCAAAGGAGATGAGGATATAGGCCAGAACAAAAACAGCGGTCGCGATCCAGAAGGCGGGACTTGTCGCCCTTTTGATGGTGAGGTCGGCCTTGACCGCATAGCCGTTGTTCGTTCGGGTAACGGCATCGTGCGATATGGTCAGGCTTTCGGCGGAATAACTTGTTTTGCGGGCCTTGACCGCTATAGCGGCCGACGCGTCTTCCATGGCGCCGGGGACAACCTTGAACCGGGCCTGGAAGGTGCCGTCCGGCCCGGTTTTGAGGGCACCGCCGTGTCCATTGCCGTGTTGCACCGGCTCCACCGCTTTGCCGTTGACCAATGCCTCGATCCGGGCATCGGCCACCCCAACCCCATGTGAATTGACGATTTTCCCGTAAATATCAAGAAGATCGTACTCAGCAGCCGGCGCCTCCTCCGCTGCCGCGACAATCGGCAGATGCCCGCCGGGAAAAACCCCGAGATACCCGGCGACAAAACAAACGAAAACAAAAGTCAACCAACCCCGCACCCTGAACCTTTTCATTATAATTTCCGCTCCCCGCAGAAAACATCTTGTGATCCACCGGCCGCCAGGCAGTTTGGGTCCGGCGGAAAAAACGTCCATTGAGATAAGGCCAGTATCTCACTGCTTATTTCTCCTGTAAAGAGGATATTTTTGCGGAATTGAAAAATTTCCGGGTGCCGTCACCCAGCAAAGGAAAAACAACAAAGCAACAGGGAGAGACCGACGGCCCCCGTGCTTCTGGGGCACATTTCACCTTTTTGACCGGATAAACATGGTTGCCGGGCACAAAAACGGGATTACTCCAGGGGGTAGGAGGCTTCAAGCTGGTGAAACGCCCCCTTGGCCGTCAATATGCTGGAATAGAGATGAAAGTCCGTTACCTGAAACTCCGGCAAGGAAAAAAGGGCGTTGCCGGAAAGAAAATTGGTCAGTCGGATCAGCGGGGTCTCCTTGAGACGGGCCAAGGTGATGTGGGGGGAAAACTTCCGTTTTTCAGGAGGGATTTCCAAATCGGCAAGAAGGGCATCCACCTTTTTCCGCAACTGGAAAAGAGGCTCTGATTTTTCCACACCGACCCAGAGCACATGCGGTTCCTTTCTGGGCGGGAAACAGCCCAATCCCTTGAGCAGAAGAGGAAAGGGGGAGGCTACGACATTTTCGAGTCCGGCACGGATTTCACGAAATAGCCCGCCGTCAACTTCGCCGATAAAACGCAGGGTCAGATGAATCTGCTCCTGATCCACCCATCTGGCCCCGGGCAACCCGAAACAGATACGGCCAAGCTCCTTCTTGACGGGTTCAGGCAAATCAACCGCAATAAAGAGTCGTATCATAGGCAATCCGCGCTCCGGGAAATTCAAACATGAAAGTTGCTTCAATTGTAACAAGCAGGGGCGGGAATGCAAAGAAGAAAGAGGCGAAACGCAAGGGGCGAAAAAGGAGGCGGCCCCGGGATTGCTCCCGGGGCCTGAAGGGTTGAGGTTCAACATTGCCTAGTCCTGATACCTTGCGGTAGACCCCAGCACTAGGACTTTTTGGAGGAATCACTGACTCTTAGGAGGAGAGTCCTACACCAAAGGAGAGGTGCCAAGCCAATCACGGCTTTTAATATTCTAATATACAATAAGCGTTCCACACTGAAATATTTTTATATTTTTTTTCAAAATCCAGACAGGACAATCCCCTCCCCCCTCCTCTTTGTCGAAACCCGTTCCTCGGCAGCAATTCTTCCGCCGCCCGATCGGGCCATATGCCCCACATGGCGCAAAAATTGCGTCAATCAACCCAATGCAGAGGCAAAACACTCAACCGATCCGCACGGTGAAAGTTTGCCGCTGCGGACTGTTGCCCTTTCGGCAAAACAGGGATTTTTTCATCGGGGCGGCATGCGCGGAAAAGAATAGCCACATGAAGCAGGTTGACAAGAAACAGGGGATAGAATAGTTTTGCAGCTTCCTCGCTTTTTTACCCACGGAGAACGACACACATGCGCCAAAAAGAGAAACAGACCAAGGGCGGGATTTGCGTTTCCATTGCCCGGCCCGATATGGAAAAGGCGTTGAACGCGGTTCGACAAGCAGACGCCGACGGCAATGCCGACGTGATTGAGGTCCGCCTCGACAGCCTGGCCGATCCGGCCATCGAGCCTTTTTTGCAAGGGATCACCACCCCGCTGCTTATCACCAACCGGCCGCTTTGGGAAGGCGGACTCTTTGAGGGACCGGAAGAAGCCCGACTCGCCCTGCTCCACCAGGCGGTTCAGCTCAATGTCTCCTATGTGGACATTGAACTTGCCGGCGGTGCCGCGGCCGTCAGTTCCCTGTGCCGGGCAGCACGAAAAGGAAAAACCGAGATAATCGTCTCCTGGCATGATTTTTCCGGCACTCCTTCATCCCCGGAACTTGGCGATATCCTGGCCAGGCAGCAGGCATCAGGGGCTCACATCGGCAAAATGGTCACCATGGCCCATGGCTTCACCGATGTGCTGCGGGTGCTGCAACTGCAGGAAACCGCACACAAAATGGGATTTCCCCTGATCGCCTTTTGCATGGGCCGGGCCGGCATGATCAGCAGGCTGGCTACCCTGGAACTGGGAGGCTTCATGACCTATGCCGCGCCGATCGCGGCCGAGGCGACCGCGCCGGGCCAGCTCGCCGTGGCGGAACTCGTCACATGTTTACGGAATTTCACCCATGGAGATTAACGGCAACACCATCCTGCACGGCATCATGGGCAACCCGGTAAGCCACAGCCTGAGCCCAGCCATGCACAACAGCGCCTTTGCCGCCCTCGGGCTGAACAGCGCCTACGTCCCCTTTCCGGTAACCGACGTTGCCGGTGCCCTGATCGGTTTCAAGGCGCTGGGCGTCAGAGGGGTCAGCGTTACCATTCCCCACAAACAAGCGGTGATCCCGTTGCTCGACCACATTGACCCGGTGGCAAAAAAAATCGGCGCGGTCAACACCCTGCTCATCCGCGACAATGCCATTACCGGCTCCAATACCGACTGGATCGGCGCCAACCGCGCACTTGAAGAAAAAATCTCCCTGGCGGGCCGCAAGGTGCTGGTGCTTGGCGCAGGCGGATCGGCCCGGGCCATCGGTTTCGGCCTTCTTGAGGCAGGCGCCGAAATTCAGCTTGCCAGCCGGACTCCGTCAAGCGGCAAAGCACTGGCCGCAACTCTTGGTTGCCCGTGGCATCCTTTTACCGAGCTGGACAATCTCGCGGCAGACATCCTGATCAATGCCACCTCGGTGGGCATGAATCCCAATGCGGAGGCAACCCTTGTTCCCAAGGAACTTCTCCCGCGCTTTCCGGTGGTGATGGACATCGTTTATGCCCCGCTTGAAACGAGACTCCTGCGGGAAGCCAAGGAAGCGGGCTGCCGGGTGGTGAACGGCACGGCAATGCTGCTTTATCAGGGCGTCGCCCAGTTTGAACTGTGGACCGGAAAGCAGGCGCCGGTGAACGTCATGCGTCAAAGTCTGCTGGATGCCCTGGACAAAAGATAATTTCTTATCCTAACAATGATGGTCTCGTAAAAACTAAAAAACAACCACAGAGACCACGGAGCACACGGAGATAACTGACTGTAATTCAAAATATTTTCTCTGTGCCCTCTGCGCTCTCAGTGGTAAAAAAAAGACTTTTTTCGATTTCATCAACAATACAAATCATAACAAAAGCCAAACAACATGATAGAAATCAAACCCCTTTCAGATATCAATGCCATTGTCACGGTTCCCGGCTCAAAAAGCATCACCCAGCGGGCGCTCATCGCCGCGGCCCTGGCCGACGGCACCACCACCCTGCTGACCCCTCTGGCCAGCGAAGATACCGCCTACACCTCCGCGGCCCTGAAATCCATGGGCATCGAGGTTACGGTGAACACCGAAACCTGGACAGTGAAAGGAACCGGCGGCAGAATCGCCGCCCCGCCGGAACCGATCTTCCTCGGCAACAACGGCACGGCCACCCGCTTTCTCACCTCGGTCGCCGCCCTGGGGAACGGCATTTTCACCATCGTCGGTGAAAAAAGAATGGAAGAACGGCCCATCGGCCCCCTGATGACCGCCCTCTCCGGCTGGGGTGTTGACATCAGAAGCATAAAAGGAACCGGCTGCCCGCCCCTGGAAATCAAGGCAAAGGGTATCATGGGCGGCCAAACGGTGCTGCCGGAAGGCAAAAGCAGCCAGTACCTTTCATCGCTGCTGCTGGTTGCTCCCTATGCGCGCAAACAGGCAGTTCTTGATGTGGAGGGTGAAGTCCCATCCAAACCTTACGTTACCATGACGCTTGCCGTCATGCGCTCCTTCGGCATTGACGTTGCGGCAACGAGCAGCCTCAACCATTTTGCGATCACCCAGGGCAGCTACCAGCCGCAAACCTATCAGGTGGAGGGCGATGCCTCCAGTGCCTCCTATTTTTTCGCGGCCGCGGCAGTGACCGGCGGCACCGTTACCGTGGCCAATGTGCCAGAGGTTTCCCTGCAGGGCGACACCGCCCTGGTCGCGATGCTGGAACAGATGGGCTGCAGCGTGGCTTACAAACAGGGCATCACCCTGACCGGTCCCAAAAAATTGCGCGGCATCGAGGTGGACATGGGCGATTGTCCGGATGTGGCCCCCACCCTGGCAGTGGTGGCGGCGCGGGCCACGGGCCGCACAGTGATCAAAAACATCGCCCACCTGCGCATCAAGGAATGCGACCGCATCAACGCCGTGGCCACGGAACTCGCAAAAATGGGGGCAAGGGTAGAGGAAAAGGAAGACGCGCTCATCATCGAAGGCCTGAGGGACGACACGCCGATGCACGGCGCGGAAATCGAAACCTACAATGATCACCGCATTGCCATGTGTTTCGCCGTGGCCGGTCTGGTGGTGCCCGGAGTAAAAATCACCAATGAACACTGCGTGGCCAAATCATTCCCCGACTTCTGGCAACGTTTCGCCCTGCTGTACTAAGGGACAAAACGAAGAATCGAAACTGAAACGGATCACCCTTTCTCGGTTTTCTTGCAGGGCTCGCAACCGGATGTAAAAAAAAGCGGAGAGTTAATCCCGCAGGCCTTCTTTTTCAATAATCAATTGCCCGGCCAATCTCTTCCTGCAGCCCGCCGATGACCCCGAGCGGGTCCCCTGCCCTGGTGATGGGCCGTCCCACCACCACGTAATCGGCGCCATTGCCGATGGCACGGCCGGCGGTCATGATGCGGGTTTGGTCATCGCTGCCGTCGCTGATATTGGCACCCGGCCGGATACCGGGGGTGACGATGAGCAGTTTATCGCCCAGCCCCCGACGCAGGCGGGCCGCCTCAAGGCCCGAGGAAACAACACCGTGACAGCCGAGCTCCAGCGCCCTTTTTGCCCGGAAGTAGACGAGATCCTCGATGGTGCCGGTCATGCCCATGGCCCGCATATCCTCTTCGCCGAAACTGGTCAGCACCGTCACCGCGAGAATCTTCAGCCCGTCATCTCCCTGACCGGTCGCCTCAAGCGAGGCGCGGATAATGGGATCATTGCCGTGCACCGTGGCAAAGGTCACTCCCCTGTCCCGCAATTGCATCATGGCCAGCTTGACCGTTTCCGGAATGTCAAAAAACTTGAGGTCCACCATCACCTTGTGGCCGCGGTCAACGATCCAGTCGATGATATCGAACCAGCCTGCCATGAAAAGCTGCAGCCCCACCTTGTAAAAGCGAATCTTTTGCTCGGTTTTCTTGACCCATTCCCTGGCCGTCGCCGGCTCCGGAACATCAAGGGCCAGAATAATACGCTCTTCAATCGGGATATTCTTGCCTTTCATTTCTCACCCATATAAACAATTGATAATTGATAATTGATAATTGACGGTTATAATAGCCCAACCCCGTAACCCGGAAATCGACAATCAATAAAGGGAACCGCTTTCCCCGAGACAAGAAGGACACAATGCCATGAGCTCGCTTCTGCGACCTGACAACTATGCTCGCCACACCCTTGAACGATACACCGGATCATCGGTAACGGACTTCTGTTCCCACATCATCATCTGCAATTTCCACCGCTACATCAAGGCCTTTGCCGAGATCACCGGCAAAGAAATTCTATCCAACAACTGGAGCGTGGTGCATGACCACGATACCGATATCAGCATGATAAATTATGGAGTGGGATCGCCTTCCGCCGGTATCGTCATGCATTGCCTTTCTTTTCTCGACGAGCTGAAGTGCGTGCTGATGCTCGGCATGTGCGGCGGCATTGACGATTCGTTGAAAGTCGGCGACCTGCTGCTGCCCACGGCCAGCATCCGCGACGAAGGAACCAGCGCCCACTATCTGCCCAAGGATGTGCCCGCCCTGCCGACTTTCGGCATGAACCGGGTCGCCGAGGAGGTCATCATCAAGGAGCTCAACAAGGTTCCCAGGTCCGGCATCATGCATACCACGGATTATCGCATGTGGGAATTCGACCATGAATTCATCGATTACATCCTCAAGCACCGGATTATCGCAATCGACATGGAAATCGCCACAATTTTTTCAGTCGGCTATGCCCTGAATGTCCCCACGTCCGCCCTGATGCTGGTTTCCGACCTGCCGTTGCGCAAGGGCGGCATTAAAAGCAAGGACAGCGCCTCGGAGGTGTTTGAAATGTACACGGCGCAGCATCTCGACATCGGCATCAAGATCATCAAGGAAGTAAAAAAACAAAATTACCCGATCCGCTGAGACACGCCATGACCTGTATCGATTTTCACGCCCACGCCTTTCCCGACTCCCTGGCCCGTACCACCATACCCGCCCTGGAAAAAAAAGGCAATGTCAGGGCGGCCGGCGACGGCACCGTCAACAACCTCCTGAATTCAATGGATGAATCCGGGATCGACACCTCCGTGCTGTGCTCCATCGCCACCCGTCCCGCCCAGTTTCGCCCCATACTCGACTGGTGCAACGCCATCCGCAGTGAACGGATCATCCCATTCCCTTCCTTTCACCCGGAATCACCGCAGGCGCTTGCGGAAATAGCGGAAATACACCGACAGGGCTTTGTCGGCGTGAAGCTGCACCCCTTTTATCAGGATTTTTTTTTGGATGAAGAACGGCTGCGGCCTTTCTTTGCGAAACTGTCCGACCTCGGGCTGATCGTGGTCATGCATACCGGCTACGACATCGGCTTTCCCAGGGAACGCCGGGCCGACCCGGCGAAAATAGCCGCCCTGATCAACCGGTTTCCCGATCTCCGGTTCATTGCCACCCATCTCGGCGCCTGGCAGCAATGGCAGGAGGTGCATGAGGAACTGGCGGGCAAGGATGTTTATTTCGACATCGCCTTTTCGCTGGAATTTCTCCCCCGGGAAATGGCGCGCACCATCATTCTGTCCCACTCGCCGGACCGGGTCCTTTTCGGCTCCGACTCACCCTGGGCATCCCAGCAGGAGACAATCAACCTGCTCAAAAGCCTTGAACTGGACAGCGAGCATGAACAAAAGATTCTCGGCGCCAACGGGAAAAGGTTATTGGGAACAGGCAGCCGGAAACGGTAACCCGTCAACGGCAAACTCATCCGAGTTGCAACAAAAACGCGCACAAAACAGTGTGCAACCTGGATGAATTTCGACAGCTTTTATTTCATGTCCCCTATCACCCGGCCGCCGACCCGATATTCCCCGCTTTCAAAATCATACATCATGCCGGTGCCGCGCACCGTGGCCCGTCTGCTCGTAAAAAAGATCTCGCTCGCCGTTTTCATGGTCTTATAGGTAATCAGATAGCGGAGTGCATCGGTGCTCAATTCAAGATTATCGCTGGTTTTCACCGCCACATCTTCCACCATGGTGATAATATTGTGCGTCGTATCGTATGAGCCCTCGCCGCCGGTGATGTGCGCCTTTTTTTCCCCCTGCCCGAACAGCAGCAAATCGACTCCCTCCAGGTACAAGAGATTCATGCCGCTCCGTTCGCTTTGCACCCGCTCGGCGGTGAGCAGCATTTCCAGCAGGCCGTTGTCAAAACGGCTGAGCGTGACCGAGTTCAGGGAAATGCTTCTGTCCCGCACCGCGGTCGACGACGCCTCTATCTGCCGGTCCGCTCCCGGTATGAGAAAACGGGCAAACGGCCCCTTCCAGAAGGGACTTGTCAGCAACAGGAAAAGAGGAATGATCCAAAGCAGGTTGCGGGTTCCGGAAATCACAGCAGATACTCATCCAGTAATTCTTCATGAAGCCCCTTGGCATCGATGATCAGATCACAGACCTCCCGCACGGCGCCTTTGCCGCCGGGTCGCCGCGTGACATAATCAACAACCTCCTTCACCTCGCTTGCCCCATCGGCAACGGTGGCGGAAAAGCCAACCCGGCTGAGCAGGGCCAGATCCAGCCAGTCATCGCCCATGTACGCCACTTCCCTCGGGGCAAGCTGCAGGTGCTCGAGCAGATATTCATACACCTCGACCTTTTTCCGTTTGCCCTGAAAGACATGGGTCAGGTTGAGGTCTTTCACCCTGCGGGTCAAGGCCTCGGAACTGCGGGCCGTGATCAGGCCGATCTCCACCCCGGTTTTGCGCAGCAGATTCATACCGAAGCCGTCGCGGACATGGAAGGTCTTTATTTCGACCCCCTGATCGTTATAGGAGATGGACCCATCGGTCAGCACCCCGTCCACGTCAAGCAGCAGCAGCTTGACCTCCCGGGCCTTGGGAAAACAACTGCGCCACACGTAGCCTTTTTCTTGATTTTCCATGCGCGATGCCGCCTTTTGCAACAGGCTCCTGGTAAATTCGCAATCTCCGGGATACACCCCTTCCTGGCCTGGAACACAGGAATCCTTGTCATGCATACAATGTCCGTCGTGATATGAAAGCAGATTTGCTGAAACCAGCAGAAACAAACGAGGTTATGCAACCCCGGCAAGTTCATGAATGGCCAGCACCTTTTTCAACAGGGGTTCAAGCTGGTCCAAAGGCAGGGAGTTCGGGCCGTCACACAGGGCCCGGTCCGGATCGGGATGCACTTCCATAAAGATTCCGTCCACCCCGACCGCCGCCGCGGCTCTGACCAGCGGCGCAATGAACTGGCGCTGACCGCCCGAACTGCCGCCCGCGCCGCCCGGCAGCTGCACACTGTGGGTGGCGTCATAGATCACCGGACACCCCAGGCCGCGCATGATGGGAAAGGAACGCATATCGACCACCAGGTTATTATAACCATGGGTGACCCCCCGTTCAGTCAGCAGGATATGGCGGCAGCCGCTGCCCCGCAGCTTGGCCACCGCATGCTCCATGTCCCAGGGCGCGAGAAACTGTCCCTTCTTAACATTGACCACCTTGCCGCTGCGGCCGGCGGCGACCAGCAGATCGGTCTGGCGGCAGAGAAAGGCGGGAATCTGCAGGATATCAAGCACCGAGGCCGCCGCCGCCACCTGGGCAACCTCATGAATATCGGAAACCACCGGCACCTGAAACTCCTCCCGGATACGGGAAAGAATCGCCAGGCCCTCTTCAAGCCCGGGACCGCGGTAGGAAGAAAGCGAGGTGCGGTTTGCCTTATCAAAAGAGGCCTTGAAAACAAACGAGACGCCGACCCGCGCCGCGATCTCCCTGACCCGGCCGGCTATCTGCCGGGCGGTCTCCTCCGACTCGAGCACACAGGGGCCGGCAACAAGCAGCAAAGGATGTCCCGGGCCGACGGAAAAAAAATCCTGAACAGGAACGCTCTCCATTATTTTTTCTCCATCCTGGTTTTAAAGGCATCAGGTTCACGGGAATAGGCGGCGGCATCGCGCCAGTCGATCTTCTTCTGCACGCAGCGATCCCGCAGGGCATCATCAAAATGGATCATGCCAAGGGCTCGGCCCTTGCGGATCTCGTCGTTGATCAGGGTCTCCTTGTTCTGGCGGATGAGACTCGACACCGTGTGGGTGTTGACCAGAACCTCCATCACCGAAGTCATGTCGTCTCCGCCGAGATTTGGCACCAGCACCTGATTGATGACCCCCCGCAGGGCGGAAGAAAGCTGCATGCGGATAAACTCCTGCTCCAGCGAAGGAAACTCGGCAATGATCCGGGTGATAACAAAAGAGGCCGAGCGGGCATGCAGGGTGGCAAGCACCAGATGGCCTGTTTCCGCGGCATTCAAGGCAATTCTTACCGTCTCCAGATCGCGCATTTCGCCGATTACGATAACATCGGGATCATGGCGCATGGAGCAGCGCACCCCCTCCGTGAAGGAATTGACATCCGTGCCGATCTCCCGATGGGAAACCAGAGATTTTTTATGCTGGTGCAGGATCTCCACCGGATCCTCAATGGTGATGATGTGCTTGTCGCTGTTGCTGTTGATGTAATCGACAAGGCTTGCCAGGGTGGTGGTTTTGCCGCTGCCGGTGGGACCGGTAATAAGAAAGATCCCCCGGCTGGTGAGCATCATCTTCCGTACCTGTTCCGGGACATTGAGTTCATCAAGGGAGAACAAGACGTTGCGGAAATGACGCATGACCATGGAAATGGTGCCGCACTGGCGAAAGAGGGCGATACGGAAACGATGGCCGTTGCAGCTGAAGGCAAAATCGGTGTTGCCGGCTTTGGAAAGCTCCACCATGCAGCGCGGCGGGGTCAATGCCCGCATCACCTGATCGATATCTTTGGCGGTGAGCGGATCAAGCTCCAGACGGAGCAGCCGCCCACCCACCCTGAGGGTCGGCGGAGCCCCCACGGACAGATGGATATCATTGGCATTATGACTGATCGCCACTTGAAAAAATTTTTCAACCATATCCATGCCTCGATCCTTCATGGCAACGCCGCCCTTTTGTCTTGAAATCAGGAAAAATCCTATTTTTTTCGGGAGAAATCCAGGGATGCCTTAATGAAATCCCGGAACAGGGGGTGGGGGGCCATCGGCTTGGACTGAAACTCGGGGTGAAACTGACAGCCGAGAAACCAGGGATGATCGGACAGCTCGACAATTTCCACCAATGTATCATCAGGAGATGCGCCGCTGATGACCAGGCCTTTTTCCTCCAGACGTCCGCGAAAGGCATTGTTGAACTCATACCGGTGGCGATGCCTTTCCTCTATTGATTCAGCCTGATACGCGGCATGGGCAAGACTGCCCTTCACCAGCGTGCACGGATAACTGCCGAGCCGCAGGGTGCCGCCCATGTCGGAAGACTCATCCCGCACCTGGGTTTGCTGGGTGCGGTGATCATACCACTCCTTCATCAGGTAAATGACCGGATGTTTGGTGTCGGCGGTAAATTCGTTGCTGTTGGCGTCTTTCATGCCCGCCATGCGGGCGAATTCGATAACCGCCAGCTGCATGCCGAGACAGATGCCGAAATAGGGAATCTTGTTTTCACGGGCATAGGTAATGGCCCGGATCTTACCGTCCACGCCCCTGCTGCCGAATCCTCCCGGCACCAGAATGCCGTGACAGCCGGCGAGCAGATCCTTTGCCTGTTTGCTTTCCAGCTCTTCGGCATTGACATAGCGCAGCTCCACCTGACAGTCATTGGCAACCCCGCCATGAACCAGGGCCTCATGCAGACTTTTATAGGACTCCTTCAAGTCGACATATTTGCCGATAATGCCGATCAGCACCCGATGGGACGGATTTTTAATCTTGCGCACCAGCTCCTGCCAGGGCTCGATGCGCGGCGCGCCGGTCCAGATATTCAACAGCTCAAGGATCTTGTTGTCCAGCCCCTCGCCATGAAAGCAAAGCGGCACCTCGTAGATGCTTTCCACGTCCTGGGCGGTGATGACCGCATCGGTGGGCACGTTGCAGAAAAGTGAAATTTTTGCCTTCAGCTCCCGGGACAGCTGGGTTTCGGTGCGGCACAGAAGAATATCCGGCTGGATACCGATGGCCCGCAATTCCTTGACGCTGTGCTGGGTAGGCTTGGTTTTCACCTCGCCCGCTGTTTTCAGATAGGGCACCCAGGTGACGTGAATATAAACGGTATTTTCCTTGCCCGCATCAAGCCGGAACTGGCGAATGGCCTCAAGAAAAGGCAAACTCTCGATATCACCGATGGTGCCGCCGATTTCGACAATGGCCACATCCGCGTCACCTTCAAGCTGCCGTATCGCAGTCTTTATCTCGTCGGTGATATGCGGAATGACCTGCACCGTGCCGCCCAGATATTTCCCCTGGCGCTCCTTGGTGATCACCGAATGGTAAATGCGGCCGGAGGTGTAATTGTTCCGCTGTCCGAGCTTGGCCGAGGTGTAGCGCTCATAATGGCCGAGATCGAGATCGGTTTCCGCCCCGTCGTCGGTGACATACACCTCGCCATGCTGGAAGGGATTCATCGTGCCCGGATCAACGTTGATATACGGATCGAGCTTCTGCATGGTGATGGAGAGTCCGCGGCTTTCAAGCAGGGCGCCGATGGCAGCGGCGGCAAGGCCTTTCCCCAATGAGGAAAGGACGCCGCCGGTAATGAAAATAAACTTCGTCTGGTGGTTTTGTTTTTTCGTTTTCATGTAGGCACTATATAGCAATTACCGTTGATTTTCCAAGTAAAAAAGTTGAGAAAAAGAAGGCGCCCGGAACAAATTCACCACAGCGGAAAGTAAATTATTTTGCACTCTCCGAGGATTTCGGGTTATCTGTCATGCATGATTTTCCCCTTTCTTTTTTCCATACTTTTTTTTCTCGCCGGCTGCGGTCCGGAGGAAACGGAAAATAAACCGGATCACCCGCCGCCGGCCAGGGAAATGGGCTGCATCGACTGCCATGAAACAGCCCTGGATGATGCACATCGGGATATCGCCTGCACGAATTGCCACAACGGCAAGGCACCGGCCCTGTCCGCCGACAGGGCGCATGCAGGCCTGATCCGCTATCCGGCCCACCCCGCCCACATGGCGCAAAGCTGCGGCCCCTGTCATCCGCGGCAGGTGAACACGGCGAGGCATTCGCTCCATTTCACCCTGAAAAACGAAATCAACATCGTCCGTCGCGCCTTCGGAGCAAGTGAGGAGCTTGAATCCCTGGTCGTTGTCCCCCAGCAGGAGGAAATCGTTACCATCCAGGATCTGGCCGATGACATGCTGCGCCGCCGCTGCCTGCGCTGCCATCTTTACTCCCCCGGCGACCGCTATGCGGAAACCACCCGTGGTACCGGCTGCGCCGCCTGCCACCTGCAATTTGCCGGGGGCCGGGCTGTATCCCATGCCTTTACCGCCACCCCTGATGACAACCAGTGCCTGCACTGCCATTACGGCAATTTTGTCGGCGCCGACTATCACGGCCGCTTTGAACATGATTTGCACTGGGACTACCGCACCCCCTATCCGGAAGACGGCGAGAGCCCGCGACCTTACGGGGTTGAATACCATCAGCTTGCCCCTGATGTGCACCAGCGGGCCGGCATGTCCTGCATCGACTGCCACGGGGGCGCGGAACTGATGGCAAGCGGCAGCGGATTACGCTGCGAGTCCTGTCATTTCTGGCAACCCGGTCAGCCCCTGCCGGGCGTCAATCTCGAGGCAACAGACAAGGCCCTTGTTCTCACCACCCGCCTGGACGGCAGGAAACTGCCGGTGCCTGCCGCCCGCCATCCTGCCCATGCCGTCTGGACAAAGAAGGCCGCTTGCGCCGTCTGCCACGCCGGATGGGCCTTCACCGACAAAGGAACGCATCTCCTCCGGCTTGACGCCGAAGAGTTCGACCCGTGGGGTGCATTGTACGTTCAGGGCAGCAAGGAGGTGGAAAGCCAGATCGTCACCTCGCTCTACGGCGACGAATCACTTCCTTACATCTTCATGACCGACACCATCACCGGCGAACTTTTTTCCGGCCTGTGGCTGAAAGGCTATGAACTGCGGCGCTGGGAATTCCCCATTGTCTGCGCCGATGAAAACGAGGTGCTGCACATCTGCCGCCCGCTGCTTGACCTGCACCTGAGCTATGTCAACGAGGAGGAAGAGGTGATCTTTGACGCAATGACGCCCGGCAATGCCCCCTCCCAGGGGCTTCTGCCCTATGCCCCGCACACCATCGGGAAAGCCGGGCCATTCTACAAAAACCGGCTGCGGGAAAACACCTTTCTTCTCCGCCCGCCGCTCAACATGCCGACAAACGAAACAAGTCAACAAAGCCCATGAAACGCGCCCTTCTCTTTCTCATCCCGCTCATTTTTTTCTTCGCCGGCTGCGCCGAAAAAAGACCGCCGGAACCGCCAGCCGTTCCCGTTCCCGGCGCAACAACCGCCGTCCCTCCGACCCAGCGCCCCTACCGGGTCATGGGCAAAACGTACTATCCCCTGCCGAGCTCCCAGGGTTACGAGGAAACCGGCACTGCCTCCTGGTACGGCGGCAAATTTCACGGCCGCAAAACATCCAACGGTGAAACCTATGACATGCACGAGGTCAGCGCCGCCCACAAAACGCTGCCCATGAACACCATGGTGCTGGTGGAGAACCTGGACAACGGCAGCGAAATCGTCCTGCGCATCAATGACCGCGGACCCTTTGTCAAAGGACGCATCATTGATCTGAGCTTCAATGCCGCCAAGCAACTGCGCATGGCCGACAAGGGAACGGCCCGGGTGCGAGTCACCGCACTCGGCGAGGCCAAGAAATTCACCGAAGGCACCCGGACGGTGGAGCGTTTTCTTCCCCATGAGGATCTCAGCAAAGGAGATTTCTTTGTCCAGCTGGGCTCCTTTGCCGACAAAAAGAACGCCGACAGGTTACGGAGCCGGATGGCGGAACAGGGGGAACAGGCCAGAATCCTCCCCTTCCGCCACGGCGGCAAACAGTTCTACCGGGTACAGATTCATGCCGGCACTACGCTTTCCGCCGCACGCCGGCGGGAACAGACCCTGAACGCCGGCGGCTTTCCCGATGCCTTTGTCTTTGCCAGGTAAGTTCCGGTGATTATTTTTTTACTTTTGTCCCCTGCTGATGATATACTTTTCATCAGCAGCAGCACTGTCAGAAATACCTGCCTGCCAGTAAAGTTTTTCCCATCCATCGACACGAGAAACAGTGAGAAGACGACAGATCCTTTTTTTCATTTTTCTGGGTATTACACTGCTGCCGTGCACAGCCTTGGCCGATCGGCAGCCCTTTACCTGGGGAGGGGATCTTCGCGCCCGGCTTGTTGATTTCAACCGCATTCCCATCGAAAAGGGAATGCTGATGCCGGAAAATCGATTTTTTCGTTTTCGCAGCCGCATCCGGGCCGCCTATGCCTTTACCCCTGACATCAGCCTGCAGGCCCGTCTCACCAACGAATGGCGGGAGTATGACGGCGGCAAGGGCAGCAACGATTACGCGGCCATGGATGAATTCATCATTGACAATTTTTTCCTGGATATAAACAATCTTTTCAACGACGGACTGGACCTGCGCATCGGCCGGCAGGATATGACCTACGGCACGGGCAAAATCATCCAACTGGGGACTCCGCTTGACAGCTCCCGCACCTTTTATTTCAATGCCGTCAAGGGCCGTTGCAAACTGCCGCAACTGACCGTCGATGTTTTCGGCATTGCCAACGACAATGAAGACGAATTCGCCATCCACCGGGAAAACCGGCTGCTCGTTGAGGGCGAGGAAAACGGCGGCGGCATCTACATCATCAACAATCGAATCGCCGGGCTCCCCCAGGAATACTATTACATCTTCAAGCACGAAGTCCGCGCCGACAATCTTGATCTGCACACCTGGGGAGCGCGCTTTTCACCGCAAGTGAGCGAAACATTTTCCGCCAACCTGGAGCTTGCCCTGCAGGACGGCAAACGCGACAGCGGCTATGCCGTCGACGGCCGCCTGCTTGACATATCTTTTTACTACAAGCTGCCGCTGCTGCAATCCCACAAACCGGTGGCTGACCTGAGCTATTATTATCTGTCCGGCGATGATCCGGAGACGAGCCGAGAGGAAGGCTGGCATCCGGTCTGGGCCCGTTGTCCCCAGTATATGAGCTACATCATTCCCCGTGCCTTGATGCCCGATTTCGCCTCCTGGTCCAACCTGTCCATGCCGAGCATCGGGCTTTCCGCCGCAATCAGCAGCGAGGTGTCCTGCCGGCTGCGTCTCGCCAAGGTGTATGCCCCGGAAAAAGGCCTCGGCAACAGCAAAGAAAAAGGCACGCTGCTTATCACCCGCTTCACCTGCAAACTGAACCGGAACTGGGACGGCAATCTCCATCTCGAGGTCATGGACCCGAACGGTTATTACGGAGCCGTCAATCACTATGCCCACTACGCCCATGTTGAACTGATGTATCATTTCTAAAAAGGCCGGATCGACAAAATGACATATTTTCGCAGACACAGGCAATGCCCCGGCCGTCCATTTCTTCTGCTGGCGCTCTTTTTCCTTCTTGCCTTTTGCGGCTGCGGAAACGAAACGGAAAAAGAAAAGAAATACACGATCGGGGTGCTGAATTACAGCCGGGCGGCGGAACCGGCATTTGCCGGATTCAAGCAGGGCATGGCCGAGCTGGGCTACAGGGAAGGAAAAAACATCACCTATCTCTATTCGGGCTATATCGTCGACAAGGAAAAATTGCGACAGGAGGCGCAGCGCCTTGTGGATCACAAGGTGGATCTGATTTTTTCCATGTCCACTCCGGCAACCCTCATTGCCAAGGAAATAACCGCCGGCACTTCGGTGCCGGTGGTTTTCGGGCCGGTGAGCAATCCTGTTGAAGCCGGTATTGTCACGGATCTGAAATCGCCGGAAAGCAATATCACCGGGGTCACGTTCCGTTACCAGGAGCCGAAACGACTGGAGATCTTCAAGGAAGTCGCTCCGGCCATCAGACGTCTCGCCTTTCCCTATAACCCGGATGACATGAGCCCGCAGCTCAATCTGCAGCGAATTTCCGCGGTTGCGGCAAAACTCGACCTGACGATCATTTCTTTCCCCCTGAAAAACGACATGGAAATAGACGGATTCCTCGCCGCTCTCCCGGCAGAGATTGATGCCATCTATATGCCCACCGACTCGCTCATGGCATCCAAAGCAAAAAATTTCATCAGCACAGCCCTGGAGCGAAAACTGCCGCTGACAACGCCCACCAGGGAAGGGGTCGGCAAAGGGGCGCTTGTTTCCTACGGCATGAGCCTGACCACCCTGGGCAAACAGGCCGCCCGGCTTGCCGATCAGATTTTCCGCGGTGCTTCCCCCGGGCAACTGCCGGTGGAAATCGCCGAATTCGAAACCGCCATCAACCTGCGTACCGCCGAGGCAATAGGCATTCATGTGCCGGACAAAATACTCCGACGGGCGATCGTGATACGATGATTCGCGGCATCAGAAGCAGATTAACCATTATTTTCATCAGCCTTGCGGTGCTGCCCCTTGTCGGACTCAGTTTTTTCATGGGCTGGCAGTCCTTTGACACCGAGCGCAATCATGCGACGGACAAGGTAAAGGAAACCGCCCGCTGGGTCGGCACGGAAGTCGGCTCCTCCATCAAGGTCATCGCCACCCATATCCAGGTGATTGTCCATGTCCGCGGTCTGGCCGACATCTCATCCCAGGAAAGGAAAGACATCCTGGAAGAACTGCTGGCCTTTCATCAGGAATTTGAGTGCCTGAGCTATCTGGACGAAAAAGGCCTGGAAATTTTCACCGCAAGCAGAACGGAGCTGACGACGGAAGAGCATGTTGATCGCGCCAACAGCGACGAATTTCTGCTGCCCGCTTCCACCAGAAAAACCTATTATGGCCCTGTCGCCTTTTCCGATCAGACAGGCGAACCCTTCATGGACTTGGCCGAGCCGATCGTCGATCCGAGGAGCAACACCCTGTCCGGCGTGCTGGTTGCCAGGGTGCGCCTGAAAAAAACGTGGGACATTATCGCCGCTCTTGATCTCAAACCAGGAGAGGATGTATACATCATCGATTCCCTCGGCCGGGTGATTGCCCATCGCAATCCCTCAGTCGTCCTGCGCGAGACCATCGCCGCCATTCCCGGTCTTGTTTATCAGACCGCGTCCGTGAATTCCACCCCGCTGGGCCTGAACGGCAAACCGGTTATTTATTCTTCCTTCCGCATCCCTCTCGGGGAAAGAAATCTGGATGTCATTGCCGAACAATCGATTGATGAAGCTTTTCAGCTGGCCTACACCCAGATGAAAATTTTTCTCATTGTCACTTTCTTCACCCTGCTTGCCGCCGTCCTGATCATTGTTGTCGTAACCGGCACCATTGTCAGGCCGGTGCAGCATCTTGCCGCGGTTGCGCGCGATATCATGAACGGCAAGCTCGACAGCCAGGCGAAAGTCCTGCGCGATGACGAGCTGGGTGAGCTGGCTGCAACCTTCAACAACATGACGGTCCAATTACGAAACTCACTCAACGAACTGCATCAGGAAATCAAGCAAAAGGATCATGTCCAAAGCGCCCTGCAAAAAGAACTGCGGATCAATGCCGCGCTCTCCGCTCTGTCCCATCGCCTGCTGACCCTTTCCGGCATCCGCGAAATCACCTATCTTATTCTTGATAAAGCCAAGGAACTCACCGACAGTCGGCATGGATTCGTTTCCCTGGAAGATCCAGGTGAACAAAAGGCACCGCCTGTCATCATCGAAATAACGGATGGAACCTGTTCCGTGCAAAACAGGGAGAACTTCAGCGCCCATCCCCTCAACCGGCAAAAGGTCTTTTTCCGCAACATGCCGGAGCCGGGGCACATCGCCAAAAATTTACCGTCAGGCCATGTTCCTCTCACCCGCGTGCTCAATGTGCCGGTTTTTGTCGCCGATGCAGCTGTCGGACAAATTACCCTGGCCGGAGCAGACAGGGATTACACGGAAGCGGATGTCGCGGTGATTGAACGGCTCGCCTGGCTCTTTGCCCTTGCCGTCAGCCGTTACAAAACCATGGGGGAAAAAGAAAAACTGGAAAGCGCGTTACGGCAGGCCCAGAAAATGGAGGCCATCGGTACCCTTGCAGGGGGAATTGCCCATGACTTCAACAATATCCTCACCCCTATCCTCGGCTATGCGGAATTGATTCATGCGACCACCACGGATGACAGCGTGGCGGGAAAAGATATCAAGGAGATTATCAAGGCAACGAAACGGGCAATCGATCTGGTAGGGCAGATACTGACATTCAGCCGGCGCAAGGAGCATAAACTGCAGCATGTTACCATCCAGCCAATCCTCAAGGAAACGCTGAAACTGCTGCGGGCGACCATCCCCACCAGTATTGAAATCCGGCAGCGGATTGCCCCGGATTGCGGCGCCGTGCTGGCCGATCCGACCCAGATACACCAGATCATCATGAATCTCTGCACCAACGCCTACCATGCGATGCAGGAAAAAGGCGGCACCCTGGCCGTCTCCCTGCAGCCGGTTACACTGCAACAAAACGATATCCCGGGCAAATTCACATTGCAACCCGGCGAGTACGTCCGGCTGGAGGTCAGCGATAGCGGATCCGGCATGAGCCAGGATGTCCTGAACCGCATATTTGAACCCTATTTTTCCACCAAGGCCGAAGGAAAAGGCACAGGACTCGGACTTTCCGTGGTTCTTGGCATCGTCAAGGGCCATGGCGGCGACATCACGGTTTCCAGCGAACCCGGCCAGGGCACGACATTTCAGGTCTATCTGCCGCAGGTTGCCGGGAAGGCGACGGATACGGACACGAAAACGACTGAAAACATCCAGACTTTCTCCGGCCGGGAACACATCCTGCTGGTTGATGATGAGATCACGGTGCTCAACCTGGAGAAAAAAATACTGCGCGGACTCGGCTACCAGGTAAGCGCCAGCACGGAAAGCAGCAAAGCCCTGCAACTCTTCCTGGACGCCCCGGACAAATTCGACCTCATCATCACCGACATGACCATGCCCGGCATGAACGGCACGGAACTGGCAAAATCCGTCCTGGCCGCCAAGCCGGATTTTCCCATTATCATCTGCACCGGCTACAGCGAACTGATCACCGCTGAGAAGGCCCAGGAAATAGGCATCAAGGAATACATCAGCAAACCGATCAGCTTGAAAAATTTCGCCGCAACCGTCCACCAGGTGTTGAACCGGAGAAAGGATTCCGGCTGAACCGCTTCTTGGAGAGAAAAAATCATGATGGTGAAACAATGAAAAGGATATGTGCCTGGTGCGGCAAAGGGCTTGACGATGAAAGCCGCGAGGGAAAAGACAATGAGCCGATTACCCACGGCATCTGCCCGGACTGTGTGCGGAAAAATTTCCGCCACGAGGCAATTGACATGACGGACTTTCTCAACCGGTTTTCCCACCCGGTGATGGTGGTAGATAATGACGTCAGGATTCTGGCAATCAACCGGGCGGCACTGATCGCCCTCAACAAGAAAGCCGAGGAGGTCGGCGGTCGGATGGGGGGCGAGGTCATTGCCTGCACCTACGCACGGCAGCCGGGGGGATGCGGCAAGACCGTGCACTGTAAGTACTGCACCATCCGCAACACCGTGGCGGACACCTACAAAACAGGCAAAAGCCATGTCAGGGTGCCAGCCTATGCCGATCTGCACCATATCACCAAGGAAAACCAAATACGATTCCTGATCTCAACCGAAAAGGTGGGGGATGCCGTCCTGCTGCGCATCGATGAAATGAGTTGATCCGGCAAAGCCGGGAGTCAGGAGTCAGGAGTCAGGAGTCAGGAGAAAAATAACGGATATTCTTTCTCCTGTCTCCTGTATTCTGACTCCCGTCTTTTAATGCTTGAACGACCGCTGACCGGTGTACTTCATTGCGACTTGAGGCTTCGCCTCGTTGCACGCCTCGATTGTTTCAAAATCACGCATGGAGCCGCCCGCCTGTAAAATAGCGCTGACTCCCTGGCGGATACCGACATCGGCACCGTCCCGGTAAGGGAAGAAGGCGTCGGAAATCATTACTGAGCCGGGCAAACCGGCCCGGTCTTTTTTGGTCTGCCGGTCAATGGCTTCCTGGTCCGCTTTGTCGCGTTTGCCGCGCTCGATCTCCAGGGCCATGTCGGCATAGGGAATGCCGAATTTATCGAAACAAAGAATATCGGCGTACTTGACATAGGCCTTGTGCACGGCGATTTCGGCAACGCCGACCCGGTCCTGTTCGCCGGTGCCGATGCCCACGGTGCATCCGTCCTTGACATAAATCACCGAGTTCGAGGTCACCCCGTGCTCCACCGCCCAGCCGAACAGCATGTCGTCGATTTCCCGCGCATCCGGCTGTCGCCGGCAGCGGTATTCCGTGCCTTTATAGGTCGTCACCGCATCCTTCAGATCTTCCTTGCGGCGGATGGAGTTGACCGCCGACTGCTGGGCAATGATGCCGCCGTCGATCAGGCTTTTGAAATCAACGAAACGGTATTTTTCAAAATCGGCCAGCCGGTCGATGCGGGCCATTTTGATCACCCGCAGATTTTTGCGCGCCTTGAGGATTTCCAGGGAGCCTTCCTCGAATTCAGGGGCGCAGACCACCTCCAGATAATTGCCGCTGAGCAGTTCCGCCGTCTCTTTGTCAATGGCGCGGCTCATCACCACCGCCCCGCCGAAAGCGGCGATGCGGTCGGCCCGGTTGGCCCGGTTGTAGGCATCGGCCAGGGATGTGCCGTAGGCCGCGCCGCAAGGGTTGTTGTGTTTGAGGATGACCGCCGCCGGGCGATCCATCAGATATTTCAGGATATTCAAGCCGTTGTCGATGTCGGTCAGATTGATCTTGCCCGGGTGTTTTCCCACCTGCAGCATGTCTTCCACCGTAATACCACTGACCAGGCCGTTGCCCGGTTCGACGAATCCGCAGTCGCCCAGCACCAGATTGCCGTTCACCAGTTCGTAAAGCGCCGCCTCCTGATCGGGGTTTTCCCCATAGCGCACCCCACGTTCGTCTATGGTGCCGTCCTCCATGGGAATTTTCCAGGTGCGTTTCCGGTAAACCAGGGTTTGATCGCCAAAGGAAATTTTCATCTCCATGGGGAAATGATCGCCTAAAATCGTTGTGTACATTTTTTTCAAGTCTTGTGCAGCCATAGCTCTCCTCTCATAGGTCTCCAGCAGGCGGCAGCCGATCAGGCCACGCTTTCCTGTCTCTGAAATGTTGCATCCCAATCCTTGCGAACCGGGTCAAATCCTTTTTGAAAAATGGAATCGCACACCTCGTCCATGGAGCGGTGATCGCCCACGGCAAACTGTTCGTCGCTTTGCGCCGGTTCCCCATAGCCTCCCGGCGCGGTGCATGATCCGGCTGAATAACGAGTGGGTCCGAGTCCCACCATGCCGTCCCGAAAACGGGACTCCTCCCGGGTCGACAGCAGCAGCCCGACATCATGGTCAAATATCCGCAGGGCAAACATCAGCTGAGTGAGCATCTTCTCGGAAACCGGCACCAACGGCTGAAAACCACCTTCCGCCGGACGAAGCCGCGGAAAGGAAACGGTCAGCGCCGTTCGCCAGTAATGCTTGCGCAGCCAGGCAAGATGCAGCCCGAGCGCCAGGCCCTCCAGCCGCCAGTCGGCAAGCCCCAGCAGCGCGCCGATTCCGACCTCGCGCATGCCGGCTGCTGCAACCCGGGCAGGCGTTGCCAGCCGATACTCAAAATCACGTTTTTTACCGACGGGATGCACGTACTCATAGACCCTGCGGTCATAGGTTTCCTGGTAAACGGCGACGCCGGTGATGCCCGCCTGAAAAAGCCGCCCGTACTCCTCGGTTTCCAGCGGCTGCACCTCGATTGAGATTGCGGCAAATCGCTCCCGCAGGCGGAAAGCGATTTCCTCCAGATACTCGACTCCCATGCGGGCCGGGGCCTCGCCGGCAACCAGCAGGATATGATGAAAGCCCCGGTCATGGAGAATCATCGCTTCCCGCTCCGCCTCATCAAAGGTAAGAACCTTTCTGACAATTTTATTCCGGGCGGAAAAACCGCAATACAGACAGTTATTGGTACAGAAACTGGAGAGATAAAGCGGGGCATAAAGCTGGATGGTCCGACCGAAACGCTGGGAGGTGATCCGGGCGGACCGGGCGGCGAGCTGGGGCAGAAACTCATCGGCATGAGGGCTGAGAAGGGCGGCCAGGCCTTTGACATCAACTCTGTCGCTCTGCAGGGCGCGAAAGACGTCGCTGCGGTCACAGGAGGCCATCAACCATCCCAATTCGTCAAAATCAGGTATACTGAATTTTTCTTCCGGCATATTGAATGAATTCATAAAAAGTTTCTTTTTAACCGCGGAGTACCCGGAGACCACAAAGAAATATTTTTCATTACCGCGAGGCGGCGCCGTGACTTCTGTGCCCCCTGAGGTAAATTTCTCGTTTTTTACGGGATAATCATAATTACAGCCGCCGTCGTCATGTCTCTCTCAGAAAATCAAGCCCGGTTTGCGGCGAGGAGGCGGCGGCATCGGCACTCTGCTCACCAAGTCCCGCCTCATAAGCGTCGCGCCCGGCCTCAACCGCCTTGGCAAAGGCCCCGGCCATTTTTACCGGATCGCCGGCCACGGCAATGGCCGTGTTGACCAGCACTGCGTCCGCCCCCATTTCCATGGCCTGGGCCGCGTGAGAGGGTGCACCGAGACCCGCGTCGACAACCACCGGCACATGGGCCTGCGCGATAATGATCTCAATCTGAAAAGCGGTGAGAATGCCGCGATTGGTGCCGATGGGCGCGCCGAGCGGCATGACCGCCGCCGCCCCTGCATCCTGCAGACGCAAGGCAAGCACCGGGTCGGCATTCATGTAGGGTAGGACGATAAATCCTTCCTTGACCAGAATTTCGGTGGCCTTCAGCGTTTCCACCGGGTCCGGCAGCAAAGTGCGCGGATCGGGCGTCACCTCAAGCTTCAGCCAGTCGCCGCCCCCCGCCGCCCGGGACAGGCGGGCAAGGCGTATCGCCTCTTCGGCGTCGCGCGCTCCCGATGTGTTGGGCAGAAAGAGATATCTGCCCCGGTCAAGCACGCTCATGATGTCATCTTCGGGATTGGCCAGATCAATACGGCGCAGGGCCACGGTGACCATCTCGCAGCCCGAGGCGTCGAGGGCCTCCCGCATCACCCGGGGCGAAGAAAACTTACCCGTTCCTCCAAACAGACGGGACCTGAAAACCCGCCCGGCAATGGTCAACATATCACCCGCCTCCCACAAAACGTATCAATTCCAACCTGGCACCTTCACGAAGAACAAAAGTTTCATACTCGCTTCTTTTGATGATAACGCTGTCGCATTCGACAAAAACGGTATCAGGCTTGATCCCAAGCCCGTGCAGAAACGATTCGACCGTGGTGCCCGGCTGTATATCTTTTTTTTCACCGTTACAAACGATTTCCATTTCCAACTCACACAACCTGATTTCAACGGAACGAAAACGGCACGAAGCCGTCCTTAATCAACCCCAAGAAGCAGACGCAGGGCCTGATTTGCCTGATGATGGGCGGCAATTCCGACCCTGGGGGCCATCAGTCCCTGATCCGGCCCCACCTCGGACTCTTCATCGCCGACAAGATAAACCCGGGGAGAAAGCTTTCTGGTGACAATCCGGTTCCCCTCGCCGAACCCGGCCATGCCGGACGCGCCGACGTAGCCCACGCCCGCCAGACCGGTCAGGGCGGCACGCAGGGCCGCCGGTTTCATCGCCGGATCATCAAAACATTCAACCAGCACATCAACACCACGAAACAAAACGGGAATGACTTCCTCGGTGAGACGCCTTTCGACGATCTCCAGACAGGCATACGGGTTAATCCGCAGCAGTGTGTCCCGCAAGGCCCTGGTTTTGGGGAAACCGATTTGATCGACAAAATAATACTGGCGATTGAGGTTGCTGAGTTCGACCACATCATAATCGGCAAGCAGCAACTTGCCAACCCCTATTCTGACCAGCGCCACCGCAACCGCCGAGCCCAAGCCGCCGAGTCCCATGATGCCGACTACCGCTTTTTTGATTTTTTCCTGGATTGCAGCGCCATGGCGCGCGGCCAGCACCGACTCGATCTCTTCCTGCAGCAGCATAATGTCCCTCCATCCTTATCCGGCAAAAATTGATTTCAGCGTTGTCCAGATCAAAAAATTGGCTATTTGCAAAATAGGGTTAAAAATCCCTTTTTTTGGTCGAAAAATTATGATGTTCCTTTGGTTGAAAAACTCTCTTATTTTTTTATTCTTCTACGACCTGGCTAAAGGAAAAGAAAAGAGTAGCCATCGGAATTTTGCTTATTTTATGTAAAAGGAGAACTGGGCCAGGACTGTAGTGGCACTACCGGTTTAAAATGGACCCACTTGGCCGTTTTTTGTGGACCCACCTCTCGCCTATGAAAAAGCCCCCAACTCCACCAGGATAAGAAACATTTTTTCTTTTAAAAGCCATTCACACAAGGCTTGAGGGTATTTGAAAGAAAAAATGTTGCCCGTGCAACTCCAAAAAAAACGGCCAGGTGGGCCCATTTTCCGATGGCGGTTGGGTTCACTTTACACCGGCGGTGACAGACAGTAGCAAGTTCAACCAATGGATTGTTTGACTTTTTCAGATGCCTGATGTGGCAATGTAAAATAAATCTGTTTGAATGTATAAGCAGTCCACATTGCAAGAAACCTCCAAGTGGTTCAAAATGTTTGTAATGAGACAAACGGCTGGATCGAGATGGGCTCGTCCAGAAAGAGACCACAAGGAGGTTTCCATGAGAACACTTTACTACATTGGGTTGGATGTTCACAAGAAACTGATTGCTTATTGCATCAAGACGTTAGATGGCCGTATCGTCGGACAGGGAATGATTGGTGCTGACAGGATGTCAGTTGGTGAATGGGTCAATGGATTACCTGGCCT